>CANETO010000291.1 GCA_947440895.1 Planctomycetaceae bacterium
AAGAGACAGGCAATGGCTGACGATGCGAATGCCGTTACGGGCCGCTGATCCCAGCAATCAAAAAAAGCGGCCCGTGGGACATTCGCCCCACGGGCCGCCGCGAGTATTTCAAGAAATCCTGGACCGTCGCCGTCAAGGCTATTCCGCCATCGAGCAGGCCGAATCGACGATGGCGTCGATCTTCTCTTCCGAGAGCTCGCCCTTGGCCACCGCATGGTTGGCCGTCACCTTGCCCGCCTTGAAGCAGACAACCGTCAGGTCGGCGTCGGGCGCGATCTTGTAGTCGGCCGGGCCGTTGGCCGAGTCTTCCGGCACCACGAACGCGATCCGCTCCAGGCCGTTCAGTTTCACGAACTCGGTCGCATCCTTCTTCAGCGACTCGGCATCGGTGCCCAGCATGTTCACGAAGCTGGCCAGCTTCGCATCCTGGTGCTCCTCAAGCTCCTCGTCGAGCATCTTGAGCAGCTTGGCAAGCTTCTCGTCGGCCGTCCGGGCAAACACCATCACCACCGGTCGCGAGCCCATCTTGCAGCGATAACAGAGCTTCTTTCCGTCCGGAATCCCGTCGAGGGCATTGCCGGTGACCTTGGTCACGGTCATCGCTCCGACCGATTCGCCTACCTGATACCCGCTCGTGACCTCAGCAGAGGCCGTTCCAGTCATGATCGTTGCCGCCGTAGCGATGCCGATCGCCATCACCGCTGAAATCCATGCTGCACGCATCGATGAACACTCCTCGAAAGCCGCCTGTGATTCCGTTCAGGCGATGCACGCTGCGCCGCCGAACGATTCTTGCGACCGCTAGCCTACCGCGGATACCATTTCTAAGGCAACTTTTTGCGCGACGATTGGCAGCAGTCCGTTTTGTATGGGGTGATCTATGGGCAGAGTCAAAACAGGCGGCGGCTGGCGGGCGGTGCTCTACACCTTCAAAAAGTCCAGGGAGGCCGGCGGTCTATGGGCCCTCTGGAAGGCGATGCGGTCGAAAAACGCCTGCAAGACCTGCGCGGTCGGCATGGGCGGGCAGTCCGGCGGCATGGTCAACGAGGCAGGCCACTTCCCCGAGGTCTGCAAGAAGTCGTTTCAGGCGATGGTCGCCGACATGCAGGGCGCGGTGAAGCCGACGTTCTTCGAGACCTATTCCGTGCCCCAACTGCGGATGTTTACGCCCTACCATCTCGAGCACTCCGGGCGGCTCGTCCAGCCAGTCGTGCTGGAAAAGGGCTCGCAGCACTACCGGCCCATCGAGTGGGCCGACGCGATGGGCCGCATCGCCGCGAAACTGCGGGCGACGCAGCCCGACCAGTCCTTCTTCTACTTCAGCGGCCGGTCGAGCAACGAGGCGGGCTTCCTGCTGCAACTCGTGGCGCGGCTCTACGGCACGAACCACGTCAACAACTGCAGCTTCTACTGCCACCAGGCCAGTGGCGTGGGCCTCACGAGCGTGATCGGCTCGGGCGCCGGCACCGTCACGCTCGATGACATGGAGCACGCCGACATGGTCGTCCTGCTCGGCGGCAACCCGGCCAGCAACCACCCGCGGCTGATGCGGACGCTGATGATGGTCCGCCGCCGGGGCGGCAAGGTGGTGTCGATCAATCCGATCATCGAGACCGGCACGGTGAATTTCTCCGTGCCGAGCGATCCCTGGGCGCTCTTTTTCGGCGCCGAGATCGCCAGCACCAACGTGCAGCCGCATGTCGGCGGCGACCTGGCGCTGGTCTATGGAATGATGAAGCGACTGCTCGAACTGCACCGCGCCGCCCCGCGCCAGGCAAGCCCACGCCAGCCCGGTTCACAGCAAGCCGACCCGGTCGTCGACGAGGAGTTCTTGCTTCAGCACGCCGTAGGCTGGCCGGAACTGGCCGCACGGCTCGACAGCCTCTCCTGGGATGAGATCGTGGAGAAATCGGGTGTCTCCAAGACGCAGGTCGACGATATCACCGCGCAGTATGCCAACTCCAAACGGGCGATCTTCGCCTGGACCATGGGCGTGACCCACCAGCTTCATGGCGCCGCCACGGTGCAGGCGATCGCGCAACTGGCCCTCATGCGTCGCATGGTCGGGAAGCCAGGTGCCGGCCTGCAGCCGATCCGCGGTCATTCCAACATCCAGGGCATGGGCACTGTGGGCGTGACGCCCACGCTCAAGAGGGCGATCTTCGAACGGCTCGAGAGCCATTTCGGCGTGAAGCTCCCGACGACCAAGGGCTACGACACGCTCGAGTGCCTCGACGCGGCCGACGAGGGAAAGATGCGGTTCGCCCTCTGCCTCGGTGGCAACCTCTACGGCGCCAGCCCCGAGGCGTCGTATGCGAAGCGGGCGATGGAAAAGATCGACACGGTTGTTTACATGAGCACGTCGCTCAATACCGGCCACGCCTGGGGCACCGGTGCCGAGGAGACGATCATCCTGCCCGTGCTCGCCCGAGATGAGGAGCCGGAGGCTTCCACGCAGGAGAGCATGTTCAGCTACATCCGCCTCTCCGATGGCGGAAAACCCCGCCACGTCGGCCCGCGGAGCGAGGTGGAGATCATTGCGGATCTCGCGATCCGTCTCTTTGGTGACAATGGGCAGAGCCCGGTGAACTGGCGGGAGATGTCGCACACGAGCACGATCCGGCAGGCGATCTCGAAGATCGTGCCGGGGCTCGAGGAGATCGCGTCGATCGACCGCACCAAGAAGGAGTTTTCCATCCCGGGGCGGGCGATCGACAGACCGTCGTTTCCGACGGCCGATGGCAAGGCCCACCTCTTCGTGCACGACCTACCTGCCGTGCCCGAAGGCATGCAACTGATGACGATCCGCAGCGAGGGACAGTTCAATACGGTCGTCTACGAGGAAGAGGATCTCTACCGCAATCAGACGCGGAGAGACATCGTGCTCATGCACCCGGACGACATCCGGCGGCTGGGGCTATCGGCAGGCGGAAAATGCCGGATCGCCAGCAGCGTGGGGGAAATGCGGGGGCAGATCGTGTCGGCCTTCGACCAGATCCGGCCGGGCAACGTGGCGATGTATTACCCCGAAAGCAACGTGCTCGTGCCGAAGGCGGCCGATCCGCTCTCGCGGACACCGGCCTACAAGCGGATTGCTGTGACGGTTACGGCGGATGCCAACGTGGTGCCGCTCGCGATGCCGGTGCCGGAAGTGGTGGGGGCCGGCACGCCGCGGGATGCCATGAACGCCTGCGCGGGGTGAGGGCCGTGAGTGGCCTGGTGCGTTGGGCGGTGTTCTGACCCGGTGTCCCCGGACTTCCGTCCGGGGCTTTTTGTTTGTGAGACACGCCACGCCCGGCGTGAATCAGCTCTCCTCGCCGAATAGCGGCAACTGATCGGCTGGCTCTGCCTTGCGACGTGGCTTCACGGGCTGCGCACCGCCCGCACCGTGGGTTTCGAAGCCGAGCAGCAGGTCGCGGGCCCGCTCGATCACCAGGTCTGGCACGCCCGCCAGCCGGGCCACGTGCACGCCCCAGCTCTTGTCGGCGGCGCCAGGCACCACTTGGTGGAGAAACACGAGCTGGTCGCGGTGCTGCTTCACGAGCACCTGCGCGTTGCTCACCCCAGTCAGCCGGTCGAGCGCGGCGAGCTGAAGATAGTGCGTTGCAAACAGCGTGCGGCAGCCGACTCTGCCCTGGAGATATTCGACCACGGCCTGAGCGATGGCGAGGCCGTCGAAGGTACTCGTGCCCCGGCCCACCTCGTCGAGAATCACGAGGCTCCGCGGCGTGGCACGGTTGAGGATTCGCGCCGTCTGCGAC
>CANETO010000292.1 GCA_947440895.1 Planctomycetaceae bacterium
GAACGAGCGACGAGAGAAATTTGTGCGAGACATTCGGGTATCTCCTGCGTGGGAAGAAACAGTCTGGTCCGGTAGGATAATTGAAATTGCCGTTCCCCGCACGGACTCATGCCATGGCCACGATTTCTGCAACTCCTCCAGCCGCCGGCAACGTCGCCGATCTGCAGTCGCACTGCAGGGCAATCGCCGAACGGGCCCGCGCAGCCGCCATCGATCTGGCCGGCGTTCCGGGCGAGACGAAGGCCGCCTGCCTACGGGCTGCCGCCGCCGCGATTCGGGCCGATGTCGCGGAGATCCTCGCGGCCAACACACTCGATCTCGCCGCCGCCCCCGGCTTCGGTCTCACGGCAGCCGCCATCGACCGGCTGACGCTCGACACCAAACGGGTGGAAGGCATTGCCGCCGGTGTCGAGGCCGTGGCGTCGCTCACCGATCCCGTGGGCGAAGTGATCGAGGAATCGACGCAGCCGAGCGGCCTGGTTGTCCGCAAGATTCGCGTGCCGCTGGGAGTGGTGTTTTTCATTTACGAGTCGCGGCCCAACGTCACGGCCGATGCGGCGGCCGTGGCCCTCGCGGCCGGCAATGCCATCATCCTCCGTGGCGGCAAGGAGGCAGCCCATTCCAGTGCCCAGATCGTGGCGAGCATGCGCCGGGCGATCGCTGCCGCCGGCCTGCCGCCCGACTGCGTCCAACTCGTCGACACGGCCGACCGTGAGGCGGTCGGCGCGTTTCTCACCATGGACGACCTCATCGACATCGTGATCCCCCGAGGTGGAGAGACATTGATCCGGCGGGTCTGTGCCGAGGCCCGGATGCCGGTTCTCAAGCACTTCTCGGGCAACTGCCACGTGTATGTGGATCGGGCGGCCGATCTGGCGATGGCGAAGGCGATCACTGTCAACGCAAAGTGCCAGCGGATGGGGGTGTGCAATGCGGCCGAGTCATTGCTTGTGCACCGTGACGTGGCCGACCGGTTTCTTCCCGAGATCGCCGCCGCCCTCGGTGAGCATGCGGTCGAGATCGTGGGCGATGCCGCCACCCGCCGGCTTGTGCCCACGGCGGGCTCGGCCACGGAGGCCGATTTTGCCACGGAATATCTCGGCCCCAAAATCTCTGTGGCGGTGGTCGAGTCGGTCGACGCCGCGATCGACCACATCAACCGCTACGGCTCACGGCACACCGATTCGATCGTCACGGCCGATCGGGCTGCAGCTGATCGGTTCGTCGCCCGCGTTGATACAGCGGTGGTGATGGTCAACGCCAGCACGCGGTTCAACGACGGCGGTGAACTGGGGCTGGGCGCCGAGATTGGCATCTCCACGGACAAACTCCACGCCCGTGGCCCCTGCGGCACCCGGGAACTCACGACCTACAAATATGTCGTGCTTGGCACCGGGCAGACCCGGTCATGATGCGACTGCTTCTCCGTGCCTCGATCCCCGTCCTTGCCTGCCTGTCATCTGCCATGCCCCCAACAGCCTTCGCGAACGAGCCCGCCGATCCCTACCTCTGGCTCGAGGAAGTGACCGGCGAAAAGCCGCTGGAGTGGGTACGCGGCCGAAACGCCGAGAGCGTGGCGGCGATTGCAGGCACGGACCGGTTCAAGGCCCTCGAATCGAGGATCCGCGGAATCCTCGACTCGAAGGAGCGGATTCCGATGATCACGAAGATTGGTGAACATTTCTACAACCTCTGGCGAGACGCCGCGAACCCCAAGGGACTGTGGCGGCGGACGACACTCGCCGAATACCGCACGTCGGCGCCTGCCTGGGAAACCGTGATCGACCTCGATGCCCTCTCGGCGCAGGAAGGGGAAAACTGGGTCTGGCACGGCGCGGCGGTGCTGGAGCCAGAGGATCGCCGGTGTCTTGTGTCGCTCTCCCGAGGCGGCGCCGATGCTGACGTGGTGCGGGAGTTCGATCTGGAAGCAAAGGCCTTTGTGGAGGATGGTTTCACACTTCCCGAGGCGAAGAGCCGGGTGGCGTGGCGGAACGGCGACAGCCTGTTCGTGGCCACCGATTTCGGTCCTGGGTCGCTCACCGCCTCGGGCTACCCTCGGACGATCCGCGAGTGGACCCGCGGGACGCCGTTGGCCGAGGCGCCGGTCGTCTACGAAGGACAGCCGGACGACATGAGCGTGACCGCCTGGCGGGACCTGACGCCCGGCTTCGAACGCGATGTCGTCGTGCGGCAGAAAACCTTTTACACAAGCGACATGTTCCTTCGGCGTGACGGTGGCCTCGTGAAGGTCGAGAAGCCGGAGGATGCGACGGCTGCGCTGCATCGCGAATGGCTGCTGCTCGAACTGCGGAGCCCGTGGACCGTGGGGGCCACGACCCATCCGACTGGCAGCCTGCTGGCTGCCGACCTGGAGGCGTTTGTTGCTGGCAACCGCACGATTCACGTGCTCTTCACGCCCGGCCCGCGGACGTCGCTCATCTCTTTTGCGACCACGCACAACCACCTGCTCATCACCACGCTCGACAACGTCCGCAATCGGCTGTTCACGCTCACCTTTCGGGACGGGCAGTGGCAGCAACGGCCGCTGCAGGGCACGCCCGAATATGGCACGGCCTCGTGCATCCCGGTCGATGATCTGGAGACGGACGAGTTCTTCCTGATCACGGCTAGTTCGCTCCAGCCATCGACCCTGTCGCTTGGGAACGCCGGCGATACCGACCGTCAGCCGGAGCAACTCAAACAGTCACCGGCATTTTTCGATGTCGCGGGACTGAACGTAAGCCAGCACGAGGCCGTCTCCAAGGACGGCACCCGGGTGCCCTATTTCCAGATTGGCCCCGAGGCGCTGCCGCTCGACGGGAGCACGCCCACGCTCCTCTACGGCTACGGCGGCTTCGAGATTCCGCTGCTTCCGGGCTATGAGCCGATCGCCGGTGCCTCCTGGCTGGAGCAACACCATGTGTATGTGATCGCGAACATTCGCGGCGGCGGTGAATTCGGCCCCGAGTGGCACCAGGCGGCCCTGAAGGCGAAGCGACCCCGGGCCTACGAAGATTTCATTGCGGTGGCCGAGGATCTGATCACGCGGAAGGTGACAAGCCCGCCGCACCTGGGCATCAAGGGGGGCAGCAACGGCGGCCTGCTCGTGGGAAACATGCTGACGATGCGGCCCGATCTCTTCGGCGGCGTCGTCTGTCAGGTGCCGCTGCTCGACATGCGGCGGTTTCACACGCTGCTGGCGGGGGCGAGTTGGATGGGTGAATACGGCAATCCCGACAATCCCGAGGAGTGGGAATTCATCCGCGGGTTTTCGCCGTATCACAACCTCCATCGCGAATCCGCCTATCCGCCGATCCTGATCACCACCTCGACGCGAGACGACCGCGTGCACCCCGGGCACGCCCGCAAGATGGCGGCGCGGCTCCAGGAACTGGGCAAGCAGGTGCTGTACTACGAGAACATCGAAGGCGGCCACGGCGGTGCGGCCGACAACCGACAGCGGGCCTTCATGGACGCCCTCGGATACACGTTCCTCGACCGCGAACTCGAGTAGTTCCCCGGGCGATTCGGAGTTCCGGATCGGTGGCTTGCGTCATGCTGCGGCGCGTGCCAGCCGCTCGTGAATGGCCGTGGCTCGCAACAGGATGCAGCCCTGCAAAACCTCGGGCCTGCCGGGGCTGCCGACCGCGGCGGTGGGACAGGCAATGAGCCCCGTGAGTTGCTGCCACTTGGTCTGGAGAGCGTGGGGAATCGAACAGGCGCTGACGTTGCCAGTGCGGCGCGTGAGCC
>CANETO010000293.1 GCA_947440895.1 Planctomycetaceae bacterium
CAGATCCGGGAGGCGCCCGCGTCGCGGCGGGGCAGGGGAGGGATGCCGCCGGTGAACCGTGTCCAGGGGGCCGCCACCGGTCGCCCGCCCGAGAGCTTCCGCCATGCCACCCACGGCAGGAGGAACACGAAGGCGACGAGGTAAACTACGTTGAGCAGCATGCGGCGGAGGTCGGACAGAAGGCGACGGCCACGGCACGGATCCGCGGCCTGGCTGGCATCAAGGCTACCGATCCGCCGCCGATTCGTCGCCCCGATCTTCTTCCCACGCGCCGAAGGCAGCGTCGGGGCGGAGCGTGACGAGCCGGCGAAGTCCCGGCGCGAGAAGCTTGTGCCGCGGCGTGACGCGATCGGTGTGGACGGCAGAGAGACCGTCGCCATCGCGGAAGATGAGCGGCGATTCGGCGAGGAACCGCAGCACCGCCGGGGTGGCCGTATTCCAGCCGATGAGGAGGTCGTAGGTAGTGTCGGGCTTGTCTGCGACCGCCGCACCGTACTTGCGCTTTACGAAAAACAGCGGGTCATGCAGGCATGGCCTGCAGCCCCGCATGTCGACGGCTGTCAGCCCGAGCGAACGGGCGCACTCAAAACTAAAGAGATAGGCTCCCACAAGGGCCCCCTGACGCAGCAGACCTTCGTCGGCCCCGACGCAGGCGATTGTCCACATTTGAAAGACCGGAGGTTCCTGCTCGAAGACGATTCCGGCGATCGGCACGCCTTCTCTCTCGACCCAGAGCAATCCGCCCTTGCGAAACGTGTTCTTCATCCATCGCGGTGGCTGCACGAACGAGTCATCGCCGTGTCGGAGCCGGGTGTAGGGATAGTAGTCGCGGTCAAGGTGCGTGGCGAGTTCATCGGCATCGTGACTGACTCGCCAGGTGAGTTTGTATTTCTTGATGACACGCATGTCGCTCCGTACGCTGCTCGCCGTGAAGTCGCGATTCGACGCAGGCACCGGCGCCACCATCCGGATCCACTCCGGCACCCGCAGGTATTCGGAGGCGGGAAAGAGCCGAGCTGTCACCCGATCGGCGCGGGCCACGGTGATGTCGGCGGCATCCCGCCACCGCCGCAGCACGCGAGGCAGTTGCCAGGTCCAGTAGCTCCCCAGATGGCGGCTCTCCCGCGGCCCGCTTCCAAAAAAGCGGCCCGGCAGATACCGCGACCAGCGTTCCTCGCCCGCCACCAGCATGCTGCCTGCAGTGCCCGAATACAGCACGAGCGGCACCCGTCGCAGGGTGTTGTCCACGGCACAGTGCAGCGATATCTTGAGCGTTGGATTCATGATGCTGTCATCGCAGTGTTACCCACGGGCACCCCAATGGTACCATCGAGTTCTCGGCACTCGAACCGCGGCTGACACACGATGACAACCGGCCAACCGGACTACTGGGACTCCGTCGGAGCCGACTGGCAGAGGCGGCGGCCGCACAGACTATGGCGGGAGTTCACCGATCGCCAGCAGATCGGGCTGCTCCAGCGATGGACGGGCGGGTTACTCACGCGGCGGGCGACCGGGTTGATCGGGGCCGGGAACCGGCCTGATCTGCTCAAGACCGACCTCTTCGACGAGGTGGCCAGCCGGGGAATTGTGCCATGGTTGCTCGCGAGCGGAGCGCACGTCGCGGGCATCGATGTTGCGCCGGCGATCGTGGGGGACGCGATTGCCAGGAATCCCGGTCTGGAAGCGGTCGTGGCCGATGTGCGTTCGCTGCCATTTGCCGAGGCATCGTTCGACGTCGTGTTCTCGGGATCGACGCTCGACCATTTCGAGTCAGCAGCCGACATTCAGACGGCGCTCAGTGAACTCCGCCGCGTGCTGCGGCCCGGCGGCACGCTGATCCTAACGCTCGACAATCCCGCCAATCCGCTGATCTGGCTGCGGAATGGGCCGCTGCTCCGCCTGCTCCGCCGCATCGGCATCGTGCCCTATCAGGTGGGGGCGACGCTCAGACCGCGGGCGCTCGAGCGGGCGGTGCAGGCCGCAGGCCTCGACGTCGTGGAGACGACCGCTGTCATGCACTGCCCACGGGCGATCGCAGTGGCTGTGGCCGGGCCGATGGAGCGGCTGAGCCGTTCCTGGCAGGAGTCGTTCCTGCGGCAACTTGACACATGGGAACGGCTGGAACGCTGGCCGACGCGCTGGCTCACCGGTCACTACGTGGCGGTCCACGCCGTCGCACCGAGGGAGAGTGGTGTCAAACCACTCTCCCGCTGATTCAAGGACGCTCTCCATGCACCACGCCCCCCCGCCGCCGACCGCATTTCGTGCGATTGGCTTTTCGAACCGCCAGCATTCAGGTGGAGTGACATGAACGATTCGCTGTGGAGCCGCGTCTGGCGTACGTTGCAAGACGAGGGCCTGGGCAGTTTCTGGCTCAAGTCCCTTGACGCGTTGGGATATCGGCGACTGTACCTGCTCCGGCGATCGCTGGCGGAGCCGATCCTGGATTGCCCGACGATGCTACCGGTGGCGATAGATTGGTTGACAATAGAGGACGTGCAGGACTATATCGTGTTCCGCCCAGATGCGAGCGGTCATGATGTGACGCAGCAGTTTCTGAAGGGTGATCGCTGCCTCGTGGCCCGACACGAGGACCGGATCGTCGGAGCGATATGGGGATCGAGCGAGAGTATACATATGAAACGGTCGCTCGGCCGCGACCTCCCCTTGGCAGCCGGCGAGGCCTTTCAGTTCGACGCCTACACGTTGCCGGAGGTTCGCGGCATGGGGATTGCCCCAGCGCTCAGCGTGGCATGGCTGCGGCATCTGCGTGACGAGGCCTGTGTGGCTGCGACCCTGCTGACCGTTCCGTGGAACGTTGCCGCCCTCCGGTCCCATGCAAAGGCGGGGTATCGTGTGGCGGCGGTGGTCCGTTATGTCAGGCTGGGACCTTGGCGGTATTTGTTTCCGCTCCAGCAGGTCGCGCCATAACCGAAAGCCAGCCGACACTCATCCCGCGGCGACGCCGCTCGACTTGCCGCAGCAGTTCTTGGACTTCTTCCCGCTGCCGCACGGGCAGGGATCGTTGCGGCCGACCTTCTGGCCCAAATTGCGGATCGGCTCGACCGCCTGTACGCCCCGCGAGTCGACCGCCGCTTCGGGCTGACCGGCAGGCGGCTGGCCAGGGTCGGGCAGCGTTGCCGAGGAGGCCTCCGCATGGATGGCGGCCGTCTCCTTCCAGGTGCTCCGAAGTTCGTCGTCTTCTACCTGTTCGATCCGGTAGACGATGTCGGTGACCCGCTCGTCGATTCCCTTCCACATCAGGTCGAACGTCCGCATGCCTTCCCGCTTGTATTCCACCTTCGGATCGACCTGGGCGTAGCCGCGCAGGCCCACGCTCGCCCGCAGGTGGTCCATCGCCAGCAGGTGGTCCTTCCAGGCGTTGTCGAGAATCTGCAGGAGCACCGACCGCTCCATCCGCTTCATCTCGTCGCGGGAATCGTCGGGCTGAGCGTGCCGCCGCCGACTGGCCGCCGCGAGCACCGCCTTCAGTTCATCCAGATTCGACGATGCGAGATCGTCCGCTGTGAGTGCGGGGTCGAATCGTTCCTGCGCCCAGGCCAGCAGGCCCTCGCGGTTGAGGCCGCGGCTGCCGTCGGGCAGACGGCCCGAGAAATGCGACAGCCCGACGAGCACAGGGTATTCGATCTCGCGGCGGGCATAGACCTCGCGGGCCTTGCTGCGGACCAGCTTTTTAAAGGCCTGCGGATCGGCGCCGTTCTGCTCCACGGCCGCCAGTTCCTGCG
>CANETO010000294.1 GCA_947440895.1 Planctomycetaceae bacterium
ACGACCGTTCGCACGAGCAACGTGACCAGCGGTCTGCCGGCTGGCAGCGTGATCGGCACCTGCCCCCCCGCGGCCGCCCGTTCCCCCAGCGGCAGCCTCACGCCATCGAGGAGGATTCCCTGCACGCGGCGGCCGGGAGGAATCGTGAGCGACAGACTTATACGGCCGTGATTGTCGATATCGAAAAGCGTTTCATATTCCGTCGCTCCGGAGGAATGGCACCATGACGTCGCAACCTCCCGACATGTCCACGCCCGGGCATCATCCCCTCCCGGCGCCAGTTCCGCAGCAGGCATATCGGCGGGGTCGGAGGCCGCTGCCGGTTCAAAGGAAAACTCTGCCAGCGTGACGGCGGCAGATTCAGCCAGGGCGGATTCGGGAGGCACTTCCGTCAGTCGCCGGTTGACCACCTGCGGCCGCAGGCGGCCCACATTCCTGACGAGAACATGGCCTACGGTCGATGTGGCTCCGTCTACCCATGCCAGCAGCATCGGCGTGGCCCGTACAAACGGGATCGTGCGGGCGGCACGAATCGTCACGGCGCCGCGGGCTGGCGGATTCAATTCGACGAGCCAGCGTTCGGCGCCGGTCGCTCCCCCTGTCGCACTTCGGCGGTCGGAGGAATCGAGCCGACGGGCCGACACCGTGCCAATCGCCGGCGGCAACAGCGACCACTCCAGGAGGTCGTCCACGGGTTCAGAAAACTGCACCACGATGGAATCGAGGTCCGAAGCCGCTGGTCGGCATTCGAACGTGACCGCTTCGGTGAGACGGTCATCGCGAACCGTGAGCCGAACCTCGGTCCGCGCATCGAGGGGCGGCCGGCGGCGCACGAGTCGCGCCGTCCGTGATGCCGACAGGAAGCCGGCCCAGACCCGCGTCCGCGCAGCCCCCTCCTCCATCAGCGAGGTGAGGCGACTGTCTGATCCCATCACCTGAAAATCAGTCTGCGTGGCATCCACCGGGGCCATTGACTCCTGATCCGACGCACTGCTCGGCGCGAATTCCACCGTGGTCTCGGGACTGGTCCGCAGATCGATCAACGAAGACCTCTTCGATTCGCCGTCGAGGCGCACCATGTCGATCTCAGCCGTGGAAAAGTCTTCGTCGAGCGCGATACCTGCACGGTGCCCTGTGATCCGCAGGCCGAGTCCACGTGCGGGCGTCGCGGCGGTTGTCAAACCGATTCGCAGCAGATCGCCACGGACGTCGCGAAGCACCTTCCAATCGAGATCGGCGGCCGGTTCGTCGCCGCTGCGCCGGCGCGAGGCATCGGTGGGTTCGGCCGACGTGGACAGCGAGAACGACTCGACGGAATCGATGAACCAGCCTGGGGTGATGCGGGCAGTGAGATCGAAACACTCGCCACGATTTACCCGCAGATCACACGCCGCGCGGCCCACCACGACCCCCGGCGAGAGATCGATTGTCGTGACGCGTACCACATCCAGATCGACGGTGCGCGGCAGCAACGAAAGCCTCACGGTCACTCCCGCAGCCTGCTCCTCCACGTACAACCGGGACGGCTGGATTCCCGGCGCGGCTCCTTGCAGATCGCTTCCGGCGCGGGCCGCCGTCGCTCCGGCGACGGGCTCGGGGTGCAGAGCGGCCGGCAGAGGCCACCGGACGGTCACCTCGGCCGGCACGACAAGACCGTGTTCGAGTTCGATGGCTGACACTGACAGCGATGGCGCGGTCTGGATCGCGATGCCCCCTCCCGACCACGACTCGACCGGCAGCCGCAGCAGTGGCAGCGGGGCAGCGTTGTCTGGGACCGGTGCCACCGCCGTGATCACAAGAGGCTCTCGGCCGCCGACAGACCGCCGCGGCAGTTCAATCAGGAGCTCTGTGCCCTCCTCCGACGCGGTCCAGGCCCGCTCGTCGATCGCCTCACGCTGACCGCCCACGGTCACGGCCACCTGCGTCACCAGCACAGCCGGATCCTTCTCGATGCGGATCGTTCCAGGGAGCCATGGTGCCAGCGGTTGTACGAGCACCTCCGATCCTGCCTGTCGACCACGAATACCCACGTCGGTCCACATCGAGAGCATGGGAGCCGGACGGTCATCTGCGACGAGCGTCAGTTCGAGCGTCTGACGCGGGCCGGTATCGATCTGCCAGACAACCGTTGCCGGCTCTTGCCGGACAGCCATGACCGCTGCCGGATCCGAAGTGGGTTCGCGCAGCCGACTCACCCGCACATCTCCGCTCACCATGGGCTGGAGGCCACGGGGCAGACGCAGCGTGATCGATGACGACAGAGCCGGCACGAGGGGGAGCGAAAAGTGCGGCGCGTCATCCGAGCCAGACTCCGCTGGGCAGCGGAAGTCGCAGCGATACGTTCCGGCCTCCGTGGCCACCATGGCAAGCGTGCCGTCGGGAAGGCCATAGACGACGGCCTCCCCGAGGCCTGCTGCCGTCTGCATGGATGCCGAACGCACGTCGAGAGTGCCGAGCGGTAATGGACGCGGCAACCCGACCCGCGGCAGCCCAGCTTTGGCTGGGGCTTCGTCCACCTCACCGATGTCAAAGGCAATCGTGCCCGTCAGGCTGCCGTCTTCGGCCCGTGAGATCTGATAGCGGGCGGCGACCGCCAGCGCCGTCAGAAATGGCTGCACAGCCTCGTCTCTCGCCCCCCGCCGGCCGGCCGACAGCCTGGCGACTCCTTCCTCGAACTCCCGCGCCGACATGGGCACATACCGCATCGTGCCCACCGGGATGTCCGACAGCCGCCCTGCGGGCACGTGCACCCGTGTGAAGGCCAGCGGCTTTTCTTTCCCACCGCCATCAGCCCCGGCGTCTGCGGGGGACTCGCTGGCCCGACTCGCCGGCCAGCCAGCGGTCAGGATCACGATCACCAACGCGAGCAGTGTCCAGCAGAGGATCGGCGGCGGCGATGGCAACGGCTGGAGGAAAGACCTGACGCGCATGGCATGCATCGCATTCATGGCAGGTCTCGTCCGGCTACGGTGGCACCTTCCCGCAGCGACGGCGAGGAGGGGGCAATGATCAGCGATGGCTGCGGGGCGACCTGTGTCAGCGAACTGGCCGAGATGGCTGGCACCGTCGCGCGGACGGGAGGGACAGCCGAGCGCCTATCGAGGAGGTATCGCAGCGCGGCGGCCAGGACTGCCAGAGCCGCCCCGGGCATGGCAGCCTGCGCCACGAGCGGCGTGATCTCTGGAAAGACTACCGCGGCCAGGCTTGCGATTACGGCCAGACCGAGCACCACTGGCACGGTCCGCAGCCACGGCCAGTAGACGGCCGAGACTCCCAGAGCACATACGGGCCCGGAGACCGCCAAGACCAGCAGCCACGTGGGCACCACCCAGATCCGGCCCGTCTCAGGTGCTCCCACCCCAGAAAACACGGCACGCGTTCCCGCCCCTGGAAGATCGAAGGGCAGCAGTCTGGGCAGGACGGCTCCTGCGCTAGCCCCAACGGGCGTGGCCGTCGGCGGCGGTGAACCGTAACTCGCGGTCAACCACGCCCGCAGTGCATCACGGGAGATCACGGGCACGTGGCGGAGCCCAAATGGTCCCCACTGCCAGGTTTGCTGCGATGTCAAACCGCCAGGATGCCCGATCGGGTGCACATCGGGTTCGAGCAGCAGTTCCCAGTAAAACCGCCGCTGGAGTGTGCCCGCGGCGAACTCCAGCGGTTGCAGGGACACGGCTGTCGGCATCCCGATCAGACCGCCGAACGGCACAGGCCACCCATCCCGCTTCCTGCTGGTGAC
>CANETO010000295.1 GCA_947440895.1 Planctomycetaceae bacterium
ATAGTCGGTCTGGACGAACTTCCCAGGCCGGAAGGCATATTCGTGCCGCCAGCTCGTGATCACACCGGCCGTGGCCGGCGACGCAAACCCCTGGGCCGTCTCGACGTCGGCCTCTTTGCAGTCGGTAAAGGCGGTGTTGGAGTCGGAGACCACCATCTTCAGCGACCCTTGCGCGTGCTCGAAGTGGTAGCCGATTCCCTCGTGCTCCATGAGCCTGCTCACGAAGGCGAAGTCAGTCTCCCGATACTGCACGCAGTAGTCCAAGGGCGAGTGGCTGCCCGAGATCTTCTTCGAAAGCGTCACTTCAGACGTATCGCCGAGCACCGCCTCGACGATGTCGGGCACCGACTGTTGCTGAAAAATCTTGCAGTCGCTCGTGAGCGAGGCGAACCACAGGCTCGGCACCATCTCGACCTGCCACCGGGTGAGCACGTCGTCGCGGCCCATCCAGGAAAAGCGGCTGACGTAGCCCGAGAACCAGCGGGGCGAATTGCTTGCGTCATTGACCCGGAAGCTCACCTGCTTGCCAACAATCGCCGTGTCGCTCAGGGTCTCTTCGACGCTCAGGCACTCCAGGCGAAAGACGAACAGTTCGCCGAGCACTTCCTCACCGTCGATCGCCTCAAGTAGCAGTTTGTCCTTGCCAAGCGGCGTCTCGATCGCCAGCGGCTGGCCGTCTTGGGAATAGCTTGGTGGCATGAGAGAACCGTGTTCCTATTTCTTGGCAGCCCCGACGGTGTAGTTGTCGGTGACCTTGCCCTGGCTCGACCCGTCGGTCCCGAATTTTCCGTAGGTCCATGTCGCCTTGCCGTAGGTGAACGACACCCGTTCGGTCGGCTGAAGACTCTTGGGATCGGTCGGCTCCTCGAGGTCGTAGGCCGTCACGATCGCATCCTCCAACTCATAGGAGAGATAGGGCTGCGTCGCACCGCCGGTCA
Source organism: Planctomycetaceae bacterium (assembly GCA_947440895.1). Lineage (GTDB taxonomy): Bacteria > Planctomycetota > Planctomycetia > Pirellulales > UBA1268 > CAMCQY01. The sequence continues at coordinate 939 of CANETO010000295.1, forward strand.
CGGTGCATAGCTCGATCTTCACTTTCGCCAGCTTCTGCCCGCTCACGCAGGCCTTTTGGATCTTCACCGTGGCGGCGTCGAGGTCCTTCACCACGGTGATCTGCCCGACGGCTGTCGCCCCGCCGCCTCGCTCGCTCTGCTCGAAGCCGCCGGTCGCCCTCGTGAGCGGAGCCGAAAGCGAGTGGATGATGCTCCAGCCCGTGTGCTTGGAGTCGGTGGCCTCGCCCTCAAAGTCACCAAACTTCACGAATCCGCTGCGAGTGCTGGCCATGATGATTCCTCCCACGAATAGACTGCAAACCCGCCGGCGGGGCCGTCACCCCGGGCTGCAAGCCTCGGGGCGACGGCCACCGGACGTCGTCAGGACCGCCAACTAGCCGTTCTTACCCACTTCGTACGCCACCTCGACGTTGCCCTTCTTCGTCCCCTTGGCGTTGTCGAACTCGGTGTAGGTGTAGGTGATCTTCGAGAAGTTCATGCTTGTCTGCTCGCTGGGCAGCGGCTCACCCGTGCTGTTGCCGTGCACCGAATAGCCGGTGAACACCACGTTCTCCAGCTTCCACTTCAGATAGGTCTCGGTCTTGCCACCGGTCGTCGTGGTGAACTCGACCAGCACTTCCTTGTTGAACTTGCCGAGCGCACAGGCTTCCATCAGCTTCGGCGACGACTTGTCGAGCTGCCGGGTGAACGTGATGTCGCCCAGCGAGGTCTCGCCCTTCGTCCGCTGCTGGTCAACCGCACCGCCCGGGATCGAGCGAAACACCGGCAGCGAGGCCGAATCGGCCAGGATCCACTTGCTGTGCTGCGCATCGGAGGCTTCGCCCTCGATGCCGTCGATCTTGATAAAGAGTCCCATGATTGCACTCCCTTTCCTACATCAGCGAGCTGTTCGGTCAGCCCCGAGCGACGTGCTCGGAGACTCATTCCATCGTCCCGGGGCTGCTCGCTACAACCTCGGGCCGATGTTACGTTGTCGTTCGATTTCCTGATTTGTTGCGTGACCGCCGGAAATTTTCTCCCGGCCGCCTTGTGTTTCCGGAAGAAACGCGTTTCTGGGCCGGAAACGACGGCCGCCGGCCGCTTGGTGATCAGCCAATTTCGTAGCTAAATCCTCCCGCCACCTCGTCCCAGCCCACCTCGATCGTCTCCACCGGCTCCCCTTCGGCCATTCGGGCCAGCAGCCGGGTGGAGAGTTCTGGCAGCATCGTGCCGGAAAGCACCCGGTCGATGATGCGGGCTCCGCTGTCGACCTCGTGGCAGCGGTCCACGACCGCCCCCACCACCTCCGGCGTCCAGGTGAATCGGGCCTTGTAGGCGTTTTCCACGCGGCGACGGATGCTCTTGAGCTTGAGTTCGCAGATGCCCCGCATCACGTCGTCGGCCAGCGGGTAGTAGGGGATCACGTTGAGCCGGCCCAGGAACGCCGGCTTGAAGACCTTGAGCAGGTCATCGTGGAGGGCGTCGGCCAGGGCCGCGGGCTCGGGCCGCGTCTCGGGATCAGCACAGAGCTTCATCACCGTGTCGGTGCCGGCGTTGCTGGTCATGATGATGACGGTGTTTTTGAAGTCGATGTCGCGGCCCTCGCCGTCCTTCATGGCGCCCTTGTCGAACACCTGATAAAAGATGTCCTGCACGCCGGGGTGGGCCTTCTCCATCTCGTCGAGCAGCACCACGCCGTAGGGCCGGCGGCGGACCGCCTCCGTGAGCACGCCCCCCTCGCCGTAGCCGACATATCCCGGCGGCGAGCCCATCAGGAGCGACACTTTGTGCTCCTCCTTGAACTCGCTCATGTTGATGACGGTCATGTTTGATTCATCGCCGAAGAGCAGTTCGGCGAGCGCCAGCGCCGTTTCCGTCTTGCCCACGCCGCTGGTGCCGGCCAGCAGGAACACACCCGTGGGACGGTTGGGATCGGTGAGCCCGGCCCGCGACGTGCGGATTCGCTCAGCGATCACCGCCAACGCATGCGACTGGCCGACGACCCGCTCCTCCAGCCTCTTCTGTAGTTCGAGCACGCCGCGGATCTCGTCCGACACCATGCGGCCCACCGGGATGCCGGTCCACCCGGCCACCACCTCGGCGATCGCCTGCCCATCGACGCAGGGGCTCACCAGCGGCGTCTCACCCTGCACCTTCTTGAGCTGCTGCTCGAGGCCCACGAGCTTGGCCCGCAGCGCCTCCTGCTCAGCCTCCGGCAGCGGGGCGACTCCTTCGGCAGGCTGCACGGCCGCCATGAGCGTGGCCCGCTCGGCCCGGATCTGCTCGACGAGTTTTGATTCCTCGCCAAAGCGTGCTTCCAGAGCCGCGAGCTTCGTGGCCGTCTCGTTTTTCTTGGCCTCGAGTTCGGTGATCGTGGCGGCGTGATCGCCCCCCGCAGCCTGCTCCCGCCTGAGAATCTCGATTTCGATCGTGAGGGCATCGATCGTCCGCCGCGCATCCTCGATCGCCGGCGGCGTGGCCGCCTGACCGATCGCCACCTTGGCGCAGGCCGTGTCGAGCAGGCTCACGCCCTTGTCGGGTAGCTGCCGGCCGGGGATGAACCGCCGCGAGAGTTTCACAGCCTCCACCACCGCCTCGTCGAGCACCGACACCTTGTGGTGTTTTTCGAGTGTTTCGACCATGCCGCGGAGCATCCGGCAGGCCATCTCGTCGGTCGGCTCCTCCACCTTCACCACCTGGAACCGGCGAGCCAGCGCCGCGTCCTTCTCGAAATACTTCTTGTATTCAGCCCAGGTCGTGGCGGCGATCGTCCGCAGCTCGCCGCGAGCGAGCGCCGGCTTGAGCATGTTGGCGGCG
>CANETO010000296.1 GCA_947440895.1 Planctomycetaceae bacterium
CACCTTGGCTCCGATCGCGGGCACGCCGCCGGCGAGCAGCCGGCTGGTGTAGGATCGGGCTGAAGGCTCTTCCTTCCGCGCCGCCACCACCCGCTCCAGGTCTTCGAGGGTTTCGCCCAACCGACGCATCGATGGCTCCAGACTGTCACCAGCACGAGGCAGACCCGCCGGCCCATCCGGAAGGGTCCTCAACTGTAGCATGCCCGCAGGGGGCGTTCGGCGGAACGGAATCGGCTTCGGCAGCCCTCCCCGGCCCGGTCCTCGGCGACGACTGCTGGATTCTCTCCGGGCCGACCGCGTCCGGAAAAACAGCCCTCAGTCTGCTTTTGGCCCGCCGGCTCGACGCTGAAATCGTGAGCGTCGACTCGATGGCGGTCTACCGGGGCCTCGACATCGGCACCGCCAAGCCCACCCCTGCCCAGCGGGGGGACGTGCCGCACCACCTCGTCGACACGGTCGATCCTGGCGAAATCTATACCGTGGCCCGTTGGCTGGCCGACGCGGCGGTGGCGGTGGAGGCCTGCCGCAGCCGCGGAAAACGGATCCTCTTCGTGGGTGGGACGCCGCTTTATCTTCGGGCGCTCCGTGACGGCCTCGATCCGCAGCCGGCTGGCGACCCCGATCTTCGCCGGCGACTGGAGGAGGAAGGACGGCAGGGGGGCATCGGCCTGCTCTACGACCGGCTGGTGGCGGCTGATACGGCGGCAGCCACCCGGATTCATCCCCACGATGCCCGGCGGATCATTCGGGCCTTGGAAGTGGTGCAGGCCACGGGCCGGCCGCTGCCGTCGTCGTGGGGTAGCCCGCGGCCACCGCATCCGATATTTGCCCGACAGATGCTGGCTCTCGACCAGCCGCGGCGTACCCTCCGCGAGCGGATCGACCGCCGCGTCGAGCAGATGTTTGCCGAGGGAATTGTGGAAGAGACGCAGGCTGCCGCCGGCCGGCCCGGAGGCATCGGCGCGACCGCCCGGCAGGCGGCTGGGTATGCCGAGGTGCTCGACCTACTGGCGGGGCAGATCTCGCTGTCCCAGGCGATCGATCGCACCCAGCAGCGGACGCGGCAGCTCGCCAAGCGGCAGCTGACCTGGCTGCGGAGTTTCAAGTCCGCCATCTGGCTAGGAGCCTAATTGGAGGAGACGAAAATACAGTAAAAAAAGCGTTTTGACGCCGACTAAACGATCGTTTATAACAGTCGATTGAAACGATCGTTTAGTTTGTTTGTTCATCGGGTGAACGCCATGGCAGAGGATCTCAAGCACCGACTGGTCCAGGTCGCCGGTGCCGCTTTCGCCAGACGCGGTTTCGATGGGGCCAGCATCCGCGACATCTGTCGCGAGGCGGGGGCGAGCGTCGCCGCCATCCACTACCACTTCCGCGACAAGCGGTCGCTCTACATCACCTGCCTCGAAGCGGCCCAGGCTGAAAAAACCCACCTCACGGTGCTGGCGGCCCATGCGGATGCGCCCGCTCGGGAGCGGCTGCGGCAATTCATCCACGGCATGCTCGCCAGCCAGACCGCACCGAACAAGCCGGCCTGGCACATGGAGCTCATCCTGCAGGAGATGATCCGACCGACCGATGCCACGGGCGAACTCGTCGAACGGTTCATCCGCCCGATGGCCTCGGCCCTCCGGGAGATCGTCGATGACCTCAGCCCGGGGATCGCCGAGACGGCACATGACGGCTGGCCGACAGGGTTCAGCATCGTCGCGCAGGTGCTCTTCTACGGCACCTACTCTCCAATCGTGCGGCTGCTCATGGGCGACGAGGCTTTTCAGCGGCTGTCCGTCGATGCGATCGCCGATCACATCACGCAGTTCACCCTGGCCGCGCTCGGGAAGGGGCACCCGCCCACCGTGTCCACGGCGGAGTTGGCCGGGGAGAAGTCGTCATGATCTGGGTTGCCTGGAGGATGCTCACCGGCGACACCGCCAAGTATCTGGGCGCCGTGTTCGGCGTGGCATTCGGCGTGCTGCTCATCACGCAGCAGGCCTCCGTCTTTGTCGGCATCATCTCTCGAACCGCCAACCCGCTCAGTGATGTCCGTGAGGCGAGCATCTGGGTGTGCGACGAATATCTTCAGAACGCCGACGAGATCGAGCCAATGGCCGACAACGCCGTCTATCGGGTGCGGGGTGTTGAGGGGATCGAGTGGGCCGTGCGGCTCTACAAGGGCATGGCGCGGGCCCGGAAGCCCAACGGACTCTTTCGGCAGGTGATCCTGCTGGGGATCGACGATCAGAGTCTGGTCGGGGCGCCACGCAAGATCCTGATGGGCGATCTCGCCAGCCTGCGGCGGCCCTCGGCGGTGTTCATCGACAAGTCTGGCTACGAGTCGCTCTGGCCGGGCGAGCCGCTCGAGATCGGTCGCGAGATCGAGATGAACGACCGCCGTGCCGTGATCGTGGGCATCTGCGAGACATCGGCGCCGTTCCAGTCATTCCCAGTGATCATCGCCTGCTATTCGCAGGCAACCGGCTTCGTCGCCCGGGAGCGGAACCAGCTGTCGTTTGTGGTCGGCGCGCCGGTGCCGGGCGTGTCTCCAGCCGAGGCCTGCCGGCGGATCACGACGCAGACGGGCCTGATGGCGATGACCTACCGGGAATTCATCTGGCTGACCATCAAATACTACCTCGAAAATACCGGCATCCCGGTGAACTTCGGGATCACGATCGTGCTCGGTTTCGTGGTGGGGACGGCGATTGCCGGACAGACCTTCTACCTGTTCACGCTGGAAAACCTTCGGCACTTCGGTGCCTTGAAGGCGATGGGTGTCAACAACAAGCGGATCACGGGCATGGTGCTGCTCCAGTCGCTGGTGATTGGCCTGATCGGATACGCGCTCGGCGTCGGCATGGCCGTGGCCTTCTTTGAAGGCACGAAGCAGAGCCTGCCCCAGCTCCGTGGCATCAATATTCCCTGGCAGATCGCCGTCGGCTCGGGCGCCGTGATGCTCGTGATCATGACGCTTGCCAGCCTGCTGAGTCTGCGGAAGGTGTTGACCCTGGAACCGGCCGTGGTCTTTCGGGGCTGAGGGAGTCTGTCATGGTGTCTGCAACCGTTCCCGCACCGTCCTCACAGGACGATATCCCTGCCGTGGCGGGCGTTGCCTGCCACGGACTCGTCAAGGATTTTGGCAGTGGTGAAAACCGCCTCCGGGTGTTGCACGGCATCGATGTCGATGTCCGCTGCGGCGAGATGACGCTGCTCGTGGGCCCAAGCGGCTGCGGCAAGACCACGCTGATCTCAATCATTGCCGGCCTGCTCAAGCCGACATCGGGCGACATTTCACTCTTCGGCACACCGCAGTCGGCACTGCGAGGCGACCGGCTCGTGGACTTTCGGGCCCACAACGTCGGCTTTGTCTTTCAGCAATACAACCTGCTGCCATCCCTCTCTGCCGTGGAAAATGTCGCGATCCCGCTTCTGGTGGTCGGCCGGCGGCGGCCGGCGGCGCTCCAGCGGGCGGCGGCTGTGCTCAGGGAGGTCGGCCTCGGGGAGCGGCTGCACTCGCCGCCCACAAAACTCTCCGGCGGGCAGCAGCAGCGGGTGGCGATCGCGCGGGCGCTGGTCCACGAACCTCGGCTCTTGGTCTGCGACGAGCCGACGGCGGCGCTCGATGCCCAGTCGGGGCAGACCGTGATGGGGCTGTTGAAGCAGGTCGCTGTCAAACCGGATCGCACGGTCATCGTGGTCACGCACGACTCGCG
>CANETO010000297.1 GCA_947440895.1 Planctomycetaceae bacterium
CGCGGTCGTGCCCCGGCTTGCAACAGGGCCACTGGTGGTGCTGGCGGCCGCGTTCATCTTTGCATGCTCGTTTCTGGTGGCACCGGAACGCGGCTGGTGGGCACGCCATCGTCGCCGTGGTCACACGCAGATCGAGCGGTTCGAACTGCCGGGAGTTGAGCAGCCCAAGCCGCCGGTGATCGGTGAAAGCCTTCGACTCGAGGGCAGGATAGCCCGACTCGCTCCGGCTTCCACCGATCCCCGGCTCCTCGAATGATCAACAGACTCTGTCATGTTCCCCATTTCGTTTTTTACTGACGGTGGCGGCATGCATGCCTGGGCGATCGCCACGGCGGCGATGGTCGCGGCTGGCTGCGGGCTTGTGGGAACGCTGTTGGTCGTCCGACGGATGAGTCTGTTGGGCGACGCCATCAGCCACGCCATGCTCCCCGGCATCGTGGTTGCGGTGCTTGCGGGCGGCCGTCCAGGTGGGCTGCTCGTGCTTGTGGGAGCCGTGGTGGCGGCACTCCTCACGGTCTGGCTGACGCAGGTGCTGCGCACGGAAGGGGGACTGGCAGAGGACGCGGGGGCCGGCGTGGCGTTCACCACACTCTTTGCTCTGGGGGTCGTGATGGTCACGGCTGCAGCCTCTCGGATCGATCTCGATCCGGCCTGTGTGCTCCACGGTGTGTTGGAACTTGTGCCGTTCGACACGGTGCCCGTCTTGGGGGTCGAGGTGCCCCGGGCATTCCTGACGGCCACGGCCGTGTTTGTCCTGCTCGCGGTGGCCGCGATCGCCACCTGGAAGATGCAGGTCTTCACTGCGTTCGATGCCGAGGCGGCCCGTGCGGCAGGAGTACCGGTGGCTGCGGTCACGACCGGACTCCTGATCGCCACGTCGCTGGCCACCGTGGCGGGCTTCGAAGCCGTGGGGGCGATCCTCGTCGTGGCCATGCTCGTGGTGCCTGCCGCCACGGCCGAACTGCTCTCGCGGCGACTCCACCGCATTGCCGTACTGGCAATCCTGCTGGGGGTGGCGGCCGCCGGGATCGGCTATCTCGTCGCCTGGTGGTGCAATACGAGCGCCGCTGGCATGATCGCCGTCGTGCTCGGCGGCGAATATCTGCTCGGTGTCTTCTTCGCCCCTGTTGACGGGCTCGTTTCTCGGGCCTGCAATCGCGGCTGGTTTCAGTGGAGGGTGGCCTGCGAAGACAGGCTGGCAGCCTGCTGGCGCAGGGAGGAGATGGCGTCACAGGGGAAGCCGCTGCCCGCTCTCCATCGGCCGACCATCGGCGAACACCTCGCGGATTGCTGGCTGTCCCTCACAGGCCGCCTCGCCCGGGGACCACGGGGCTGGACGCTGACCGGTCCTGGCCGCGAACAGGCCGAGACTGTGGTGCGGTCACACCGGCTCTGGGAAACCTGGTTGGGGCGGCATGCCGAGTTGCCGCTGGATCATCTGCATCCTCCCGCCGAGTGGATCGAGCATCATCTGGGAGCCGACGTACGGCGGCGGATCGAGGCGGAGGTCGGCACGCGGGCCAGCGATCCGCACGGTCGGACGATTCCGCCAGAGCCGTGAGCCGGATTCAGCACGTTGAAAACGTGCTGCCACGAAGGAGGCGTGGCCCCCGCGGTTCCATCATCCGCGACGGAACCACCGCGTGCATGCCGTGGGAGTCATTCAACTCGCCACGAATCCCCGGAGTGTCGCCAGGTTGCCGCGATCCTGGTCGGGGCAGGGCTTGCCGTCATCGCCCTCCTTCGGGGTCTCGAGAATCAGCGGGATGTTCGCCAGCTGGGGATGGTTCATGATCAGCCTGAAGGCGTCGGCACCAATCTTCCCACGACCGATCGCCTCGTGACGGTCGACCCGCGAACCCTGTTCCCGTTTCGAATCATTGGCATGGATCACCTTCAGGCGGTCCAGGCCAATGGCCGCGTCGAACGCAGCCAGTGTGCGGTCGAGTTCCTGCTTCGGCGACAGCCCGTAGCCGGCGGCGAACACATGGCAGGTATCGAGGCAGACCGCGACCCTCGCGGCATGGCCGGCGGCGTCGATCGTTTCCAGCATGCAGGCAATCTCCTCGAAGGAATCGCCGAGGCAGGAGCCCTGGCCGGCAGTCGTCTCAATGAGGATGCCGGTGGCTAGGTGGTGTGTCCGGGCGAGCGCCTCGGCGATGCCGTCCGCCGCTCGTTGCACCGCCTCGGCTCGGGGCTGGTCGCCAGCGGCGCCTGGGTGGGCGACCACCCATGGGATATCCAGCAGGGCGGCCCGTTCAATTTCGATGACGAGGCCGTCGATCGATTTCTTCCGCAGCGTCGGATCTGACGATGCCGGGTTGATCAGGTAGGAATCGTGGGCCACCACGAGCGACAGGTCCGCCGCCTTGACCGCCTGCCGAAAGGCCTCCGCAGCGGCGGCATCGAGCGGGGAGACATCCCAACGGTTGATGTTGCGTGTGAACACCTGCAGGCAGTGGCAGCCGGTTTCTACCGCACGGTCCACTGCCCGGCTCAGGCCACCGGCAATGGATTGATGGGCGCCTACGATCGGCTTACGAACAGGGATCGGCACCCGGGCCGGTTTCGGCTTCGTGCGGGGCGTTTTTGCTGCCATATGGCCTTCAGCTGAAATGGGGCAATCACGGCAGGTTTACCAACCACGTGGATGGCCAGGAGTCGGTAGTGTACGGCTTCGTAGCGGTTTGGGACGGCGGCTCACCATGCGATTGGCCGCCACTGGCCCACGCGCCGAGATTCAATTTTGACGGGTCGACCACGGGCCGTACACTTCAACGTGTTCCCGGCTACGTGTTCCTAGTATCCATCCTCCGCAGGTCTGACCGTGGGCAGCATCGTGTCGATCATCGTCTCGGCAGCCCTGGCCGTGCTGGCCGGTACGGCCATCGTGGTGGCCTTGCGGCCGATCCGTGCCGCCAGGCGTGCGGAGCAGTTGGCCCGGATCCAGCGGGATTTTCACCGGCAACGGGAGCAACTCGAGGCTAAGTTCATCGACCGGGCCGCCGCCAGCGGCAAGCCACGTGGCCTCACGTGGACGAACGTCGACTTTGACGACGATGTGATTTATGTCCGGGATCGCCGCGATCGTAGCCTCAAGGCACTCGTGGCGATCGAAGTGAGTTTCGAGGCTGTCGAAGGGGGAGGCATGGAGGAGGTCGAAGCGGTCTCGAACGTGCGAGCCGCCACCGCGGAGTTTCTCTACGATGGAACCCGCTGGTGCACGGCGGGCCGCGTCTACTTCAACCTCGCGCCGTCGGCGACCGTGAAGTATCTCAGTGCCGACATGGAACTCGTCGCCGAAGAGCACGCGACCACACGTTCCTGACGCCTTGCAAGCCAGCGAACCCCGCCTCCACGGTGACCATGCACGTCCTGGCAGTTCAGGCAGGCCTGAGCGAGCCTGCCGGTTGTGTCGTAGGAGCCGGATAGAACAGTCCGCCGTGTCGATAAGAAAGGCGGGGCGAGAGGGGGGATGGCAAGGGGGGCCGCGTCGTGGTGTTTGTTCGCGCTGGCCTGCTTGCCGGGCTGATCCTGATGGCGGCGGTCGTGACGGCCGCCAGCGGCCGCAGCCTTCACGCTGCCGACGGGCCGGGCCGCCAGCCGCTGATGCCGGCTGTCCCACCGGAGAAGGTTGCGGAGGGGCATCTCCGCCGCGCCCGTCAGCTGACGGCCGCCTCGTGTGACCTCGA
>CANETO010000298.1 GCA_947440895.1 Planctomycetaceae bacterium
GGCCAAACACCGTGCCGGTTGGATTGTGCGGATGGCAGAGCCAGAAGAGTTTCGACCTGTTCGTGGCCGCCGACTCGAGCTGATCCCAGTCGATCGTCCAGGCCGCGGCCGACTGGGCCAGCGGCACGCGGACCGTGCGGCGTCCTGCCGCGCCGGGCAGCGTGAGGAACGGCGGATAGACCGGCGTGAAGGTGAGGATCTCGTCGTCGGCCGCGGTGAGCAGCCGGGCCGTGAGCGCCAGGCCCGTGACCACGCCGGGCGTACCGACGATCGATGAGGGATCCGGGCTCCAACCGTGGAGTGACTCCAGATGCGCCACGAGGGCCGGGGCGAATCCGGGCGGGTCGGCTGTGTAGCCAAACACGCCGTGGTCGACACGGGCGTGCACCGCGTCGAGCACCTCCGGCGGCGAACAGAAATCCATGTCCGCCACCCAGAGAGGCAGAATGTCCCGACCCGCCCAGCGGTCCCACTTCTCGGAGCCGGTGCCGCTACGGTCGGGGCAGTCGCGAAACGCGTTGTCGGGGGATGATGCGGACATGAATGCTGTTGTACCCTCGCGGTCGGAAGATGCCGCGCGGCGGGCCCTTGTGCCATGGCCTACGGTCAACCACTCGAAAGCGAAATTGTGCCGGAGGCGACCATGACAGACCAGCAGCGGCAGGCAGACGCGGTCTTTCGTGACCTGTTTGGCAGGCCCCCCGTCCTCGCTGCCGCGGCGCCCGGCCGGGTGAACCTGATCGGCGAGCATGTCGATTACTGCGACGGGTTCGTGCTGCCGATGGCGATCGAGCGAGAGACCGTGATCGTGGCGGCGCCACGGCCCGTGGTCGGCGGCGAGCCGATTGCCCGCCTCCATTCAACGGCTTTTGCGGAGACCGTGGAACTGCCGCTCACTCCCGGCACAGGCCCGCCCGCGGCCGCTCCCGGCTGGTCTCGCTATCTGGCCGGCGTGATCGCGGGCTTCCTCGATCGCGGCGCGACGATTCCAGCCTTCGATGCCGTCGTCGATTCGACCGTGCCCTTGGGGGGCGGACTCTCGAGTAGCGCGAGCCTCGAGGTGGCGATGGCGACGATCGTGGCGACGCTGGCGGGCCATGCGATCGGGCCGCTGGAGGTGGCGCAGCTCTGTCGGCGGGCGGAACACGAGTTCGCGGGTGTCCCGTGCGGCGTGATGGACCAGTGCGCCAGCGTCCTCTGCATCCGGGATCATCTGCTGCTGCTCGACTGCCGGTCGCTCGCCGTGATGCAGGTGCCGTTCCAGAGGCCCGATCTGCGCGTGCTCGTGATGAATAGCAACGTGCGGCATGCGCTCAATGACGGCGGCTATGCCGCGCGGCGGGCCGACTGCCAGCGAGCCGCCGCCATCCTGGGCGTGCCCTCCCTGCGGGAGGCAACGCTTGCGGAGCTGGAGGCTTCCCGTGGTGCATTGGGCGATACCATCTTCCGCCGGGCGCGTCACGTGGTCACGGAGATCGCGCGGACTCTGGATGCGGCGACAGCCATCGCTCAGGATCGCTGGGCTGAACTGGGCGAACTCATGGCCGCGAGCCACGTGTCTCTCCGCGATGACTACGCCGTGAGTTGCCTGGAGCTCGACCTGCTCGTGGAACTGGCCGGCGCCCAGCCTGGCGTGATCGGCTCGCGGATGACCGGGGGCGGGTTTGGTGGCTGCACGGTCACGCTGGTCGAGGCCGCACGGGCCGACGCCGTGATGGCGGCAGTGGCACGCGGGTATCGCCAGGGCACGGGCCGCGAGTGCACGCTGTTCACGACGCGGCCAGCGGCCGGTGCACGACTGGTGTGGCTGCCGGCTTCCTAGCAGTCCGTGGGTACCGTCACGCTTCACAGGCTGGTGGGCCGAACCAGCCTGTGCCAGACTTCTTTCAGTCCGGTGTCGCCAGCCGGTGTCGCCAGGCACGAGACAGGAGATCAGGATGGTGGGCGATAGAGCGCGACGCGGGAGCATGCCGTGCTGGGCGTGGTGCGTGATGCTCGTCACCGCGCTGACGGGCTGGTGCTACGGCCCGCTCGCTGCCGAGCCGCCGGCGGCACGGACTCGTGCACCCCGAAACGTCGTCTGCATCATCGCCGACGACCAGCACTGGCGCGACTACGCGTTCATGGGCCACGAGCACCTGCGGACGCCGCATCTCGACCGGCTCGCGCGGGAGAGCCTGGTCTACTCGCGGGGCTACGTGACCAGCAGCGTCTGTTGTCCGAGCCTGGCATCGATCATCACCGGCCGCTATCCGCACGAGCACCGGATCGTGGGCAACGATCCGCCTGAGGATCCACGGGTGCCACGCGACAGCCCGGAGGGCAAGGCCACCTTCGCGGCCGGCCGCGAACGGATGAACCGGCATCTGGAGGAGTGGCCGACGCTCCCTCGTCTCTTGGGCGAGCACGGCTACCAGTCGCTGCAGACCGGGAAGTGGTGGCAGGGGGATTTTTCCCGAGGTGGATTCACCGCGGGCATGACGAAGGGTGCGCGGCACGGCGATGACGGGCTAGCGATCGGTCGCAACACGATGCAGCCGATCCATGACTTCATCACACGGTGCCGGCAGGAAGGAAAACCGTTCATGGTCTGGTATGCCCCGATGCTGCCGCATGACCCGCACGATCCGGCACAGGAACTCATCGATCACTACGCGACACAGACCGACAGCATCCACGTGGCGCGGTACTGGGGCAACGTGGAACGATTTGACCGCACCGTCGGCGACCTGCTCGACCACCTCGATCGCGAACAACTCGCTGGCGACACGCTCGTGGTCTACGTCACCGATAATGGCTGGATTCAGAGCCCCGACCGTCCCGGATTCGCCCCGCGGTCGAAACTCTCCCCATATGAAGGAGGCCTGCGGACGCCGATCATGTTCCGTCAGCCGGGAACGATCGCGCCACGGATGTGCGATAGCCTGGCCAGTGCGATCGACATCATGCCGACGGTGCTTGCCGCCGCCGGCATCGAGTTGCCGGCTGGTCTTCCGGGTGTGAACCTCCTCGATGCCAAGGCGGTGGCCGCGCGGAATCAGGTCTTTGGTGAGTGCTTCACGCACACGCTCGTCGACCTGGACGATCCGGCCAAGAGCCTGCTCTGGCGGTGGACGGTGCGGGACCAGTGGAAGCTGATCGTGCCGGCCACGGCAGACGCCGCCGGCCGCACTCCCAGGTACGAAGCTCGTATGGCAGACCCGGACTCTCAGGCCCGCTATGACCGCGGCGAGGTCGAACTCTTTGACGTGCTCCACGACCCCGACGAAACGAAGAACGTCGCGGCCGCGCATCCGGAGCTCGTGCACGCCCTGCGACAGAGCCTCGACACCTGGTGGACGCCGTCGCCTGCAGAGGATGCCAACGCCCGGCCCGCCGCGGCCCCGCCGTCGTCCGGTGCGCCGCCGAAACATCCGCCGAATCTCCTTGTTTTTCTGGCTGACGATCTCGGGGCCCATGACCTCGGCTGCACTGGCAGCAGCTTCTATCGCACGCCGGCGATCGACCAGTTGGCCGCTGCGGGCATGCTGTTCACCCGGGCCTATGCCGCCGGCCCAGTCTGCTCGCCGACCCGCGCAGCGTTCGTCACCGGCCGGCATCCTGCCCGCGTGAAGATTACGAACTTCATTGGCGGCAACCGCCGCGGAACGCTCCTGCCAGCGGACTATCTCCATGCCCTTCCAGAGGA
>CANETO010000299.1 GCA_947440895.1 Planctomycetaceae bacterium
CGTCGACGACCTCACGCTGCTGCGGGCTGGCTTTGGCCAGTGCCTCTGCCGCCAGCGGATCAGCCGCAGCCGCCGCGCTCTCCCGCACCAACTGCCGCGCCACCTGCAGCGACGGAGCCGCCTCGGCAGAAGTGGCCTCCAGCTTCACGGCAGCGGCAACCAGCGGGCCGAGCACGGCTGCATCCTGGGAACGGGCCAGAACGCGAATCGCCACCACACGCTCGGCCGGCGCCACCGACTCCTGTTGCGCGAACGACGCGAGGAGGTCGGTGGCCTGCGGACACGACGAGCCCTCCAAGTCCAAGAATGTGGCCAGTGCATACTGCCCCTGCGGCCCGCCGGCGGCCCAGCCTGTGAGCACCGGCACAATGCCTTCGGCTGGCATCCGATGGAGCCCGAGAATGCGGCCCAGCTCCGGCATGTCCGCAAGAGCATCGCTCCTCAGTGTGTTTACGATCGCCGCAAGCAGCTGCGGCGAGGCGTTCCATTCCTCGGCGGCGTAATACGGACCACGGGCATCGGGTCGACCGCCCCACGACTCACCCGGCCAGGCCCCCTCCCGGCGATAGAGCCGCGAGGCCGCCCATACCAGTCCCGTTCGCAAGTCGGAGTTCTCAGTCGAAGCCGTTATCTGCTCCTGCAGCTGCTCGAGGCGGGAGACGACCAGGGCGGCGACGGCCGGTGTGTGGAGTTCCCCGAGCACGCGGCTGGCCCCGTGCCTGGCGGCAGTGGCGGTTGTGTTGCCCGGCGCACCAAGAGCCGCCTCGCAGGCGGCCAACACCGCCGGCTCGTCGATCGTTCCCAGTCTCACCGCTCCCTCGATCGCCGTGTGAGCCACGAGTGCATCAGCATCCTTCGCCAGCGGCAGCAGCAGCGCCGCAGTAGAACCATCTCCCGACCGCGTCAGCGCCACGATCGATTCCAGTCTCGTTCGCGGATCGATGGCCTCCAGACCGGCGACGAGCGTCTGCCGAAGATCCGGATGGAGCGGAGAGTGTGCCCGGACGTCAGCCGGCGGCACAGCTGGAAAGAGGTCGCCCAGCGCCCGGATCGCGAAGGGGGCGATCACAGGATCGGCTACCAAGCGGATCAGCGCAGGCCGGGCAGTGTGCTCGCCCCCGAGTGCCAGCGTGAAGAGTGCCGCCACGCGAGGCCCTAGTGCCTTCTCGCGATTGGCGGCCTGCGCCTCGAGGATGCCAGCCAGCGCCGGATCGAGCCCACGGCGCAGCAACTGTCGCTGCGACTCCAGACGGATCCGGTGGCTCGGACCGGCCAGGAGTTCACACAGCTTCGCGGCATCGGCACTGGCGAACACGGGGGCCACGGCGGCGGTGCTCCCGATCGGTCGCACTCCGGCAATGAAGCCGACATGCGGGCCGGTCCAGGTGAATGTGCCGTCACGCCAACTGGCGGCATAGATCGTGCCCACGCCGTCCGCATCAAGATCGGTCACGCGGGTGAGTTGGAGAAACTCCTCCTGCCCGGCAGTGAAGCCCGCTCCCTGAGGCATGAGGGGATGCCGGTAGATCAGGCCGCGGCCCCAGTCACAGGTGAACGGGGCATCGTTCCACCTGGCTGGCATCCAGGGCTCGTCGATCCAGCAGGCGCCGGTGCCAGAGCCGCCGCCGTAATCGGCAAGCGGCGACACGATCTCGTCGGCAAAGTTGAGGTAGCGACGGGGGTACCCATGGTCCTCCAGGCCGCTGAAGGAATGCAGTCGCACGTTCCAGCCGCCACCATCGTTGGTGTTATCGCGGGCGATCATCTGGAGGAGTGGCCCCACGGCGGCCTCAAGATTGTTGCGGGTGCCGCGGGCGAAGAGATCGAGGCAGCTGCCATCGGGACGAAACCGAACGATCCCGCCGCCGCGGAGGTGTAGGTGGCGGCCATCGCTCCCAACGGTGTCGCGAAATCCAAAGTCGCCGATCGCGGCGTAGATCCAGCCGTCGATCCCCAGCGCCAGACCGTTGGAGGTGTGGTCGGCGGGGCGATCGGCGAACCCAAACCCGAGATCGCTCACCAGTCGGGTCTGCGTGTCGGCGCTGCCGTCGCCGTCGGTGTCCTGAAACGCGGTGACATGGGGCGGGTGGAGCACGATCAGTCGGTCGTCCACCCACACCAGCCCCCGAGGGCTGTCGACATCGGCGACGAATTCCCGCACCTCGTCCGCGGTGCCGTTGCCATCGGTGTCGCGCAATCTGAGAATCCGCCCGCGATGCGGCTCCCGATCGAGCGAGCCATTGCCGTCACTGGAGACAAACAGCGTGCCGTCGACCGTGGCCGCGACAAACACGGGGTACCTCGCCATGTCGGGTCCGGCGAAGACCGTCGCCTCGAATCCCTCCGGGGCTTTCACGTCGCGCATTAGATCGGCGACCGATGGCCCGGCCGGAGGCTCGTCGGCCACCACAAAGCTCGTAGCCACGCACCACCAACACGTCGCCAGAACTCCGAGCAGGATGCCGAACTTCCGCGACGCGGCAGATGGTCGGCAGACCTGAGAGGGCACGTGGATCAACGTGACGGAAGCGAGCGGTAACGGCATGGCTTTTCCTCAGAACCTGTCTGCGAGGCTCGGGTGGAGGGCGGGCTGTGACTCGAACCGATCCGGCGACCGACCACGAGCAGAATATCTCGGCGGAGATTATGCCAGCAGTTCGCGGATCACCCGCGCCGGTTCAACGCCGGTCAGCTTCTGCTCCAGCCCCTGAAAGAGATAGGTGAGCTCCTCGTGGCCCAGCCCCAGCAGATGCAGGATGGTGGCATGAAGGTCGCGTATCGGCACCCGATCCTCTACCGCCTTGAACCCAAAATCGTCGGTGGCCCCATACGTCATCCCGCCGCGGACACCTCCGCCAGCCATCCACACCGAAAATCCGTAGGGGCTATGGTCACGTCCATCCGAGCCTTCGGAGGTGGGCGTGCGGCCAAACTCCCCGCCCCACAGCACGAGCGTCGAGTCGAGCAGACCGCGGGCGGACAGATCTTCCAGCAATCCGGCGATCGGCATGTCCGTCTGCAGCGCATTGGTCTGGTGCTGGCCGTCGTTGTTGCCGTGGGTGTCCCAGCCGACATTGCCGCAGCCGTGGTAGAGCTGCACAAATCGCACGCCCCGTTCCACCAGCCTGCGGGCGATGAGGCACTGCGTGCCGAAGCCGCGAGTCTCGTCGCGGTCGAGCCCATAGAGACGATGTGTGGCGGCGGTCTCGCGAGCCAGGTCGATTGCCTCCGGTGCCGCCGACTGCATCCGGAAGGCGAGTTCGCCGGCGGCGATACGGGCCGAGAGACGGTCGTCGTCTGGCCGCGCCGCCGCATGCTGTCGGCTGAGCGTCTGGGCGAAGTCCAACAAGCCGCGGGTGTCGAGATCGGGGGCGATGGACGACTTGTTCAGATGCAGGATGGGGGCACCGGCACTGCGCAACTCCGTCGCCTGATGGACAGCCGGTAGAAACCCGGCGCCATACGTCTCCGGGCCTCCCTTCAGCGGTCCGTCCCGCATCACGACGTAGCCGGGGAGATCCTCCGCCTCCGATCCCAGGCCATAGGTGCACCAGGCTCCCAGGCTCGGCCGCCCCATCTGCCGGTTGCCGCCATGCATCAGATAGAGGGCGGGCGAGTGGTTGAATTCGGTGTGGTGGCAGCTGCGGACCACCGCCAACCGGTCGGCATGGGCCGCGACATGCGGAA
>CANETO010000300.1 GCA_947440895.1 Planctomycetaceae bacterium
CCGCCTTGCCGCGGTAGTCGCTCAGCTTGAAGTCGTCACCATCGGCGTCTTCACCGCTGATGTCGGGAGCGATCTTGCCTACCCCGAGATTACGAATCTGGAAGACGGATGATTTGGCGACTTCGGCGACCGTCAGTCCCGGCTGAAGCTCCTGGCTTGGGAACTCTGCTTCAATCGCATTGAAGAGACTGACGGCTTCATCTTCCAGCTTGGCGATGTCAGCGTTCCTCATGTCGGCGAGGCAGTCTTTGCCATTGAGCCGCTCGAACCGGGCTACATCTTCGTCACTCGCAACCGAAAGCCGGACAGAAAGTTCAGCTTTCGATTGCAGGAACATGGCTAGCGAGAACATCAACCTCCAATTCTGGTCTGGCGGCAGGTCTGGCGCAGCGAGTTGAGCGCGTAGCATGGGCTCAACCCACGGGCTGGCTGCCCTCGCCGAGCTTCTCGCGAGTTCGATCGTTCGCGGGTGGCCTGAGTGGTGTGTCGTCAAGAGTTCAGCAGCAGCACTGGCATGCGTGGGACTGCGGCTCTCAACGATCCAGACGAGGGGTTTGACCGCCTCGGCATCGGCGGCATGCGGCCTCACAAGATCAAGCACTTTGGCTGCCGATTCCGAGAAAATGGCCTCCGTCTCAACTCGGATCTGGTCCATAACACTGTCGCGGCCCGCCTCGGAGCTTTCGGTAACCATCGCCTTCATCGCTCTTTCGCGGACCGGTTTCAGGTTGTCGTCGGTTTCCTTTCGAATAGCACGAAACTGATCGATGTATGCAGGCCGATCGTCGCCCGACTCCCCGCTCCGTGAAACAGAACATGACATCAATCCGATCCAGATCGCAACAAGTGTTATCGATGAGCTTAATTGGGACACTGGTGACTCCCTGTCGTGGATGACTAACGTGAATGCTTCGTGCCCGACAGGCTCGCCGCCTGACGGCTGAATCGCTTGGTTCGGCCTGCCGCCGATCTTCGATTCTCAATACGTGATCTTTCGAAACGATAACGGCTCATCGATACCCCAATGACCGATCACGTTTCCATCAGCGGACCGAATCACGCCTTGGCTATCGATATCCCGCGCAATGGAGGCGTGCATCGCATCCAAGTTCTCACGATCGGCCAGGCGCGTTTCGATGGTGTCGAGTCGCGCAGCAACGTCGGCAAGTTGCTCGGAGTGGCTACGCACAGCCAAGTAGAGGGCCATCACGCTCATCACGGCAATGACGCACAGCATGGCATTCTGTAGAGGTTTCATCGGGCAATTCATCCTTCCGTGATTGGGGGCTGAACCAATAGTTATGCGGAACCTGATAGCCACTCCATTACGCCCCATTAGCGGGATTATGCCCTTCTCCGTCCGCCGAACGCAACGCGGCTTCGCGTCCCAGTTTACGGGCCCGTTTCGCCCCAGTTCTGCCGGGATGTTATGCAGCACAACTGCTTCGTAGCAGCGGAACCCGGCCAACTGGGAGCTACCTATGGTGAAAACACGCTTCATCGTTTCATGCTGAGGCGGATATCGTCTTTGTCTTCGACGTCTCTGCGCTCCAATGGAACACCGCTGCCGGACTGCTGGCCACCGTCATCGCGGCCGTTGTCCCCAATCGAATAGACCGTCCAGGCACTGTCGGTCACGACAAGCTTGAGCGAGGCCTTGTCTTCGGCGAAGACATCAGCAGGTACGGATGGCAGATAGTCCGGCACGAGCACTTCAAGTGACTCGGGAAGGGTCCCGGTGGCCAGCCGATACCGCGTGGCGGCGAGCAGCACGCCGGCAATATTGCGGCGTGCCTCGGTTCGCCAGACGAAGGTGTTCAGTTCCGGAAATCCGGGCGTGTACTTTGCAAAGAGGCCGGGACGATCGAGATAGATTGCCTCCTCCAGATGTCGGCGACGAGCGTCGGGATCGCCGTAATCGTAAAACCGAACGGGAAAATGACCGAAGAACCGTTCGAAACCGGTGCGAAAGTCGTCGACGTCGTATCGCAGTATGAAGTTGCGGTAGAGAGGATCGAACCAGTGCTCGAGGTTCCAGAGCAACCCAGGGGGCACTTTCATTTCTGGCGTTATCCCCAAGCTGTTTTCACACCAGGCCGACCAGGTTTTGCGTTTGTCGGCGAGATCGGCTGCAAGATTGAGGGTCATTGCCTCCTCACACCACAACGATTTTTTAGCCGCATTTCGTAATTCAATGGCCTGTGAGATGTGAAGCGGATCGATGGCATCGAGCTGGTCGGCGCGTGTCACCTGCGGCAGCACCTCGGCCAGCGCACTGAGGGCCATGTCGTCGAAGACCATTCCCACGAGGCTGGAAATCGCAAATGGTTCTCGGGCCACGTGTTCTGCCATCCGGCCCAGGCGTGCCACATCGGCAAGCGCCTCCGCCGGATGGCCGTCAACCGCCTGCCGACGGGCGGAGAGCGAGAGAAGTCTGGCCAAGGCTCTCATGTACTGAGCTTCCTCCAGAACCCACTCGTAGTTTGGTCGGCTCCAGTCTCGGTCGAATCGACATTCCGCCCGTTCTGTGCCGCGACGGATCAGATCAATGAGCGGGGCCTGCCGCTTGAGCACGTCATCCACTTCCGCGCTGGTAGCGGGAATTGGTTCGGTCCCAAACAGCCGCTCGATTTGCTCGGACGGAATGGCGAAGGCTGTTTTGGAAAGCCACTGGGCTTCCCGGTAGAGCGTGGCGGCATTGGTGTCGGCGGGGGGTAGCGGCGGTATGACCGACGCCACCAGTCCGGCAGCTTCAGCCCGCAGGCCGCTGGCCCACTGTTCAAGATCGTGTTCGAGTACCGCCAGCGCCGTGCCGGCTGCAAGCAGTGCCGCCCCAAACCCGGCTGCGAGTCCCGGGATGGGCCAGTGACCCACGGCCGCACGCCCGCGGTCCGACATGCCGGCACCCACGATCCACAGGGCACCGATCAGGGTCGATAGGAAGGCGGTGAGCGTGGGGCCAAACCAGTTGGTCGGGAGATCGCGCTGAAAGGCGAGCCGCGCCGTGAGCTCAAGCCACGGCAGCCAGGCGAGGAGCGGGATCCCCACCGCGATGATCCGCAGCAGCCACCCAAACGGTTTCACGCGGGCCGCAGCGGCGGTGAAGGCGGCCGTCCAGAGCAGGCTGGCAACCAGCGTAGCCAGAAAGAAAAAGAGATGAGCCATCAGAGGTTTCCTTGCAGATCGTGGCGGAACCATTGCGGAGTGAGGATGTGCGGACGGCGGGCAGGCTCCTTGCTGCCAGATCGGGCGACAGGCGGCACAGCAGTGTTGGTAGCCGCCACTCTGAGGGCCGAGGAGGAGCGGGAAGGTAACTCTCTGGCCTGCGCGGCGAGCGTGGTCGGTGGACGAATCCTGACTGGAACAGGTTGTCCCTGTAAGTACAGCCAGCCAACCCAAACCCACGCCAGCGACAGGGCCATGCCCGCCAGTGCCACAGCGCTGACTGAATCCAACTCTGACCGTATGCAGAACACCTTCGGCAGCGATTGGTGCTCCATTACCGGATCGGTCGGCAGCACATTCCTTACCGCATGGAGCGTGCGGTTGCGGAAGGCGACAGAGGGGCCATCCGACTCCTGCTGCTTGAGCAGTTGTTCCACAGCTATCAGTTCACGGGGGAGGGAATTCATGGGGCGTTTTCTCCCACTTTGACACAGGTGTCGATCA
>CANETO010000301.1 GCA_947440895.1 Planctomycetaceae bacterium
CTGCGGCTCAACCTGGGCGGATGCCAGTTCGACGATGGTGCTCGGATCGGCAAACTCGGTGATCTTCGAGGACAGCCACCAGAGGTATCCAGACGCTGCGAGCAGCAGTCCGCCCATGGCCAAGGCGGTCGTCAACTGCCGCCGACGGCCCTCGGCCACCGTTGCCTCCATACGGCTGTGCAGCTTCATGATCTTCGATTCGAGGGCTTGCGTACTGTGTGAATCAGACATGGGTCTTGCTCCTTGGGGAGGCCAGCGGCCTCACAAATGATTGGGAATGGTATGGATGCCTGTAAATCATGCGGGACAAGGTCACTTCGCCGGCGTTTCGTCGGCGGCCACCTGCTGGTCGATCATCATCAACACGTGATGAATGAACTGCCGCTGCAGCTTCTCTTCCGACTCCTTGGCAACCTCGTCGACGGGAAGCTTCGCAAGCAGTTTCTCGACTCGCTCCTTCTCCGTCTTGACTTTTGCTTCGAGTTCATCGGCGATGCCGCCCCCCTCGATGAGGAGCGCCGTGCGGAGCTTTTCCTCGATCGCATCGAGTTTGGTTTCCGTAAGCTGCGGCAGCTGACGCTTGAGTTCCGCCGCCACCTTGTCGCTGACACGCTGCATCCCGGCCTCCGACTTCTTGAGCAGGTTGGCCTGCAGACGCTCGGCAAACTGCCCCGACTCCTCGACCACCTTCGCTTCCAGCTGTGGACGAATCTTCTCGAACCGCTCCAGAGCCAACTCGCCATAGACGGGAGCGGCGTTCGACGCGGAATCCATGATTTTCTGACTGAGCGGCGGCCAGACCGACTCAACCTTGGCCATCAGCGCATTCTGCAACTTCGCTGCGGTGAGCTGTCGCTGGAGGGTGTCATAGAGCCGCAGGCCAAACAGGCCCATCAGGCCCAGCAGCAAGAGCGAGCCGCCGAGCACCAGCATTCGAGTCGTCCGCTGGGTCTTGGCGAGTTCATCGAGCCGCTGCTCGAGACCGTCGATCACCTGTTCCAGATTGTTGCGGCCGCCGACAGTCGACTGCCGTTCGCTACCACGTGCCGAGGATTCGTAGCCTGAGTTCATGAGCTGGGTTCCTGAGGGTACCGGTCAGGGTTGGCGGCCGGTTCGCGCGGAAGACTACACAACGAGCGTGAGAGAAAGATGAGCGTAGGAACCGACAGCATCACCTGCTCTGCGGGCCTTATGCCCAGCATCACGGGACCGTCACGTCCTCCCCCTCGCCCTCAAGCCGGCGATACTGTGATGTCTTCTCGGCGCGCCGTCAAGCACCCCCCCTCACGGGATCGACGCCGACCAACGCGAGGCGTTATCTCACCACGCGAGCACCACCACCGGCGATCTGCTTCTCCACCTCTGTGCGGGTGGCCATCGAGGTGTCTCCCGGGGTGGTCGAGGCGAGCGCCCCATGGGCGGCGCCATACTCCACCGCCTTCTGCGGGTCGTTGAACTCGAGAAACCCAAACGCGAGCCCACTGGCGAAGCTGTCGCCGCCTCCAACCCGGTCGAGAATTTCCAACTCGGGATACTGCCGGCTGTCATAGAACTTTCCGTCGTGCCAGCAGATCGCGCTCCAGTCGTTCTTCGTGGCGGTAATCACGCGGCGGAGCGTCGTCGCCGCGACCTTGAAGTTGGGAAATGCCTTGACGGCAGTCTCAATCATCTTCCGGAAGGCGTCGGTCTCAATCGTGCTGATGGCGTGGTCGACACCAGCCACCTCGAAGCCGAGCGAAGCGGTGAAGTCTTCCTCGTTGCCGATCATCACGTCGACATGCTTTGCGATCTCGCGGTTCACTTCCTGGGCCTTTGCGAGACCGCCGATACTCTTCCAGAGGCTGGGGCGGTAGTTCAGATCGTACGACACGATCGTGCCATGCTTCTTGGCCGCCTTGACCGCCTCGATCGTCAGGGCCGCCGTAGTTGCCGACAGCGCGGCAAAAATACCGCCGGTGTGGAACCAGCGTACGCCAAGCGTGCCGAAGAGGTGGTCCCAGTCGACGTCGCCCGGTTTCATCTGGCTGGCTGCCGAGTTGCCCCGGTCCGGCACGCCGACAGCGCCGCGGATGCCAAAACCGCGTTCGGTGAAATTGAGCCCATTGCGCACAGAGCGGCCGATGCCGTCATCCGGCTTCCACTGGATGAAGTCGGTGCAGACGCCCCCCTGCATGATGAAGTCTTCGATCAGGTGCCCCACCTCGTTGTCGACGAAGGCGGTCACCACGGCGGTCTTCAGCCCGAAGCATTTCCGAAGCCCGCGGGCCACGTTGTATTCGCCGCCCCCCTCCCAGACCTGAAAGTGCCGGGCCGTGCGGACGCGGCTCTCGCCCGGGTCGAGCCGGAGCATGATCTCGCCGAGCGAAACCTCGTCGAACGCACATAAATTCTTCGGCTTGATCGGCAGTGCCATGACTCTCTCCTGGTCGGTCTCGTGGTTGGTCTTTTGGTCGGGTGGTCTGTTGGTCGGGGTGGCTCGCCACCCCGGACTAGGCTGTCGGCAGGGCGTCGAGATCGAAGCGGGCGACACCGGCCTCGGCGGCGATTTCGTTGAGCGCCTCGACCTCGGCCCGCGAGAAGAGCAGGCCGCCGGCTGCATCGCTCCGCGCCGCGGCCTGGGCCTCCAACTGCCCCGGCAGCATGCACTGCTCGTTACCGTGGCCGAGAATGTCGGCGAGCACGGCCTGCACATTCTCCTGCTGGCTGCGACCGCCGGTGAAAGCACCGCCGGAGAGTGCGTCCGGATGGATTACCTGGAAGAAGAAGGCACAGGTCTGCTTCTCACCCGGCACCTTCGTGCGGCTGCGGATCGTGGGGATCGAGCCGCCGATGAAGGCCGCCGTGATCTCGTTGATCAGCGACAGGCCATACCCCTTGTGGTCGCCGAACGGAATCAGCGACACCGCCTTGTCCGGATCGGTCGTCGGCTTGCCATCCTTGTCGACGGCCGCATTGAGGGGCAGCGGCTTTCCCTCCCGCTTGAGTTGCTGCACGCGGCCCATCGCGATCACCGAGGTCGCCCAATCGATCACGATCGGATACCCGACCGCGTGACCGGCAGGAAAACCCCAGGAATGCGGGTTCGTGCCGAGCGTGGGAAATACACCGCGAAACGGCACCACCTCGGCAAGCGATGCGGTGCAGTTCGTGTAGGCGATGTAGCCCTTCTTCGCGGCCTCCATCACATATCCGCCGCCCCAGAGATAATGAAACGCGTTATCGACCGACACCGTGCCAGTGCCATGCTTGTCGGCCAGTCGCATGCAGGTGTCGAGCGCCTCCCAGGCCACCGCCTGCCCCAGCTTCTTCCCGGCATCCCAGACCTCGGCTGCGTCGAATCGGCTGGGGATCTTCCTGATCACGGCCCGCGGCACGCAGCCGTCCGCTTTCGAGCCGAACAGTTCGTCGAGATGGAGCGCCTTGATGGCGTTGTGGGTGCGGATGCCGTGGCGGGTGGCCGACGTGGCAAGCCGCGCGGCGTGATCCGCCTCGCTGGCGTCGAAGCCGCGGTGCTCGTAAGCGGTACGGACGAGGGCCTCGTGCGCGGCGACAGGGACGACGTAGAAGGTTTCCGACATGGCGATTTATGGTCCTTTCCTGTGGGTCTGAGCCTCGAAGTGTGGCTGGTTCTTCCGCGCTCGAGTGCTCAGACGCACTTCTTCACGGGA
>CANETO010000302.1 GCA_947440895.1 Planctomycetaceae bacterium
AACGCCCAGTGCTCCCGACGGAATTTGTCCCAGTCGTAGGGTGTTTCCCCTTTCTTTTCCGCGGCCGGTGTGGCACTGTCGCCACCGGGCCACGGCACCCCCATCTGCACCCACGTCGTCAGGACATCGATATCGACGTCGCGGAGCTTTGCCTCCGGCGGCATCGCCATGTCCTCGTTGCGATAGTTGATCGCCTCCACAAGCAGGCTCTTCTCCGGCTCACTCGGCACCACGGCCGGCCCGGAATCGCCTCCCTGAGTCAGCCCCGTCCGCGAGTCCATCCGCAGGCCGGCCATCAGGTTCCCATCCGCTTCCGCTGCTGCCGAGTGGCAGCCAAAGCACTTGTCGGCCAGCAGGGGGCGGACCTTATTTTCAAAGAAGTCCAACTGCTCCGGTGTCGGTACAGCTGGCTCCGCCGCGAACGCACTCGCAGACAGGCAGCCAGACACGATGATCGCACACCAACGACGCCATAGCATGCTGAGATGAGTCTCGCAAGAACGGAACGTGCGCATGTCCGACACCGCAGGAAGAGGGGCTAGGCCAGGATGCCCTTGACGACCTTGCCGTGCACGTCGGTGAGACGGTATCGCCGGCCCTGGAATTTATAGGTCAGCCGCTCGTGGTCGATGCCCAAGAGATGCAGCATCGTGGCGTGGAAATCATGCACGTGCACGCCGTCTTTCACGACATTGTAGCCATACTCACAGGTCTCCCCGTAGGTCGTGCCCGGCCTGATGCCGCCACCCGCCATCCACGTGGTGAAGCACCGCGGATGATGATCACGACCAAAGTCCATGCCTGGCTTGTAGAGGCCCTGGCAGTAGTTCGTGCGACCAAACTCACCACCCCAGACGACGAGCGTGTCGTCGAGCATGCCTCGGTCGGCCAGATCCGCCACCAGTGCCGCAGCGGGCTGGTCGGTCTGCTTGCACTCCGACTTGATGAGATTGGGTAGACCACCGTGATGATCCCAGTCTTGGTGGTAGAGCTGGATGAACCGGACGCCGCGTTCCGCGAGCCGCCGCGCCAGCACGCAGTTTGCCGCGAATGTGCCCGGCTTCTTCGCATCAGGACCGTATTTTTCCAGCACGTGCGCCGGCTCGTCCGAGAAATTGGTCACTTCCGGCACGCTTGCCTGCATCCGGAAGGCCATCTCGTAGTTGGCGATCCGGGCCGTGATCTCCGCGTCGGGGATCGCAGCGAACTCATGGTGATGCAGCTCCCTCAGGCCGTCGAGCAGCTGCCGGCGGTTTTCAGGGGAAACACCGGCGGGATTGTTGAGGTAGAGCACCGGATCGCCGCCGGAGCGAAACCGCACCGCCTGGTGCTTTGTCGGCAGGAAGCCGGCGCCCCAGAGATGCGACATCAGCGGCTGGCCGCCCTTGTCCTTCGTGAGGAGCACCACAAACGAGGGCAGGTCGTCATGGGCATTGCCGAGGCCATAGTCGAGCCAGGCGCCGATGCTCGGCCGGCCGGGGATCTGCGAGCCGCTCTGCATAAAGGTCACGCCCGGCCCGTGGTTGATGCTCTCCGTGTGCATCGTGCGGATAAAGCAGAGCCGATCGGCGATTTTTGCCGTATGAGGAAGCAGTTCGGAAAGCCAGGCACCTGAGTCACCATATTGCGAAAACTTGAAGGGCGAGCCGACCAGCGGAATCGAACTCTGGTTGCCCGACATGCCGGTGAGCCGCTGGCCACCACGAACGCTGTCGGGGAGCTGCTCGCCGGTCCTCTCGACGAGGAGCGGCTTGTGGTCATAGAGATCGAGCTGCGACGGCCCGCCCGACTGGAACAGGTAGATCACCCGCTTCGCCTTGGGCGGGAAATGAAATCCGCCCAGCACGCCGCCGGCCCCATCCGCGACGGTGTCATCCGCCGCCGACGCCCGGCCAAGCAGGTCGGCCAGCGCCATACCGCCCAGCCCCATGCCAAACGAGCCCAGCCACTCCCGCCGATTGATTGGATACGTGTGCATCGCGTTACCTCTTCACGACGCAGCCGTCGTAGTTCATCAGGGCATTGACCACGCCAGCGACAGCGGCCACGTCGACGGCCTGCAGCGTGTCATTGGGCTTGGTATCACCAATCGACACGAGCTTCCCGGCATCCTCCGGATGGGACCGATACCAGTCCAGTTGCTCCGCATGCATGCGGCCGAGAATCTGGCGTTCCTCATCGTCCGGCTGACGGCTGGTGAGCAGTTCGAAGGCCCGTCCGAGCATGGCATCCACCCGACCCGCAGAGGCATCGTCCGGATACTCGACCAGCAGCTTCTCGGCGAGCACCCGGGCCGCCTCGACGAACTCAGGGCCGTTCATCAGCACCAACGCGTGGAGCGGCGTGTTGGTGGCATCGCGTTTGGCCACGCAGACCACCCGTTTTGGCACGTCGAAGCTCTCCAGCACGGGAGCGGGGCCCGTCCGCCGCCAGAACGTGTAGAGGCTGCGACGGTGGAGCGATTCGCCTTTGTCGGCAGCGGCAGGCTTGAACGATTCCGGCAGGTCGTAGGTATTCACCGGCGGACCGCCTGTCTTTTCTATCAACAGCCCGCATGACGCGAGCAAACCGTCGCGAATCATCTCCGCCGGAAGTCGGTGCCGCGGCCCGCGGGCCAGCCAGACGTTGAGCGGATCGTCGGCCATTCCCTGGGCATCGGCAATGCTCTGCTGCCGGTAGGTCTCGGACAGCATGATCGTCTTGATGAGTTGCTTCATGTCCCAGGCTGGGCCGACAGCGTCAGTCCCCGGCTTGGCGACACCATGCGAAAACTCCCACGCCAGCCAGTCGAGCAGTTCTGGATACTCCGGCCGCGTCGACTGGCTCCCCAGATCCTCCGGGCTCTTGACGAGCCCCAGTCCGAATAGCGACTGCCAGAGCCGATTGACGGTCACCCGGGCCAACAGGGGATGGTCAGGGTCGGTGAGCCACCGCGCCAGTCCCAGCCGGTTCCGCGGCTGATTGGCCGGGAAGGGAGGAAGCGCGACCGGCGTGTCGGGCTGAACCGGCTCGCCCCGCTTGTCATAGTCGCCCCGCTCGAGCACATAGGCCGGCTTCGGCTGCGGCAGCTCTCGCATCACCATGATCTCCTGCGGCTTCTCGGCGAGATCGTCGCGAGCCCGACGCGTGTCTTCCAGTGCCGTCCGCTTCACGGCCGAGGCCTCATCGAAGGCGGCGGCGCAATACCCACCAATGAGTTCCGCATCCTGCTTCGCTGCCAGCACTTCCCTGATGGCGCCGGGCTGGAAAAGGTCGCGGACCTCGAGAGGCGACAGGCGACGGTCGAAAACGCGGAAGTCGTCGACAAGCCCATTCTTGAACCCATGATCTCGCATCCGTTCACCGATCCGGATCTGGTCGCCGCCACCGCCGGTGATCTCCCGGGTGAGACTGTCACGGACCACCTCCGTCGCCGCCGGATGTCCGTTCACGAAGACCTTCAGGCCCGCCGCCCTGCTGGAGCCATCGTTCGACACCGTGACATGCACCCACTCGCCCACGGGCAACGGCTCGGCCACGCGGACCGAGATGGCATCGCCCGGCCAATAGTGGATGAGCGACCATTGCAGGTGGCCGTCAAGCACGAGGAGTTCGTAGCCACGGCTGGCGGCATCGGTCCAGGCCTGCGAGCGATGGAAGA
>CANETO010000303.1 GCA_947440895.1 Planctomycetaceae bacterium
CAGGACAGCCTGCACGATCGCCGCCAGCAGGGTGGAACTCACGACGGCCCGGCTCACCTCCTCGAACTCCTCGAGCAGCTTCCACTGATACCGTTGATCCAGCGGAATGAGTCGGGTGACCGCCTCGAACATCCGCCTGCCGTCGGCAAGGAAGTAGAAGAGGCTCACCGTCATAACGACCAGCCCGATCAGCAGTTTGACGATCACCACCGGCGCACGGGCCGCGATCGGACCGATCCATTCCTCGGCCACCTTGCGGAGTTCCGCGTTGACGCTCTCACTGGTCACGTGCAGGCCGGTGGCATCGTTGACCGTGCGAACCAGTCCGTCGAGCACGTTCGGATCGAGTCGGATGCCCTCGGGGCTGCGGAGCATTGCCACGGCATCGCCGCCGGCCCGCGATACGAGCAGAAAGAGCGGCACGAGCACGATCAAGAGCACGAACAGCGTGGTGAGCGCGGCCGCCACCCAGTCAGGCACGAGAAATCGCTCGCGAAGCCAGCGATGCAGCGGGCCGAAGATCACCACCAGCATCGCTGCCAGCAGGAGCGGGAGCATGAAGCTCGACATCACGCGCAGCGAGAGCAGACCGAAAATGGCCACGAGGCCGAGAATCACACCGAAGGAAATCATCCGTGTCATCGGGGCAACCTTCTCAGCTGGCTCATCGGGAAAAGCTCCGGGAATGCGTGCATGTTCTCCCGGGCCATCCGGGCTCCTGCTCATGCCGGGCATAGCAGGCGGCATCGGAAAGTGTAAGCGAACCGGCCCAGAACGTCAGCGGTCGGCCTGGTTTTGGGCCCGAGATCGCATGGCGGATCGAGGGCCGTAGCAGTATCCTGCTGCGGTCTTCCTGCCGACAGCCACCTCCTTGCGACTGCCATGACCACGCCCGTCGTATCGCTCGTCGTCCCCGTGAGAGATGAGGCGGGTAACATCGCCCCGCTGGTCGCTGAGATCCGCACGTCGCTCGACACCGCCGGGCTCGCCTGGGAACTGTTCCTCGTGGACGATGGTTCGACCGACGGATCGTGGGCGGAGATCGAGGGCCTCGCAGCGGCCGACCCACGAACCCGCGGCATTCGTCTCAAGCACGGTCAGGGAAAATCGGCTGCGCTCGCGGCTGGGTTTGCGGGTTGCCGAGCAGACCGGATCGTGATGCTCGACGGCGATGGACAGGATGACCCGGCCGAAATCCCGCGGATGCTCGCCCTGCTCGGCGGAGGCCGGGCCGACCTCGTCAACGGCTGGAAGACGCCCCGGCTCGATCCCTGGCACAAGACAATGCCGTCGCGGGTGTTCAACTGGCTCGTCGGACTGATGACCGGCCTCTGGCTCCACGATCACAACTGCGGCCTCAAGGCCTTCCGCCGCGATGTGATCCAACGACTGGACCTGACGGAGGGCATGCATCGCTTCCTGCCGGTGCTGGCGGCGGCGGAGGGATTCCGTATTGTCGAGGTACCGGTCCATCACCGGCCCCGAACCCTTGGAAACTCCAAATACGGCATCGCTCGATTCTTTCACGGGCTCTTCGATCTCACCCGCGTGGCAGCGCGGGTCTGGGGCAAGGTCCGTCCGCTCGCGGTTCCCCGTCGCGGTGAGTCACGATCCCGCCTACGGCACGGCGTGTATGCCATTCTCGCCACGATGGCATTGGCCTCCGTGCTTGGCCGCATCGGTGCGGTCGCCAGCGTCGATCGAATCGGTCTGGAAAAGAAACTGGTCGCCGACGCGGTCGCCAAGGCCCAGGCCGCCGGCGAAGAGCCGGATGCGGGTGCGATCAGGGCGGTGATCGAGAAGGAGAAGCGGCTCATCCGGCCATTTCTGTCCGGCAACGACCGCAGCCGCTGGCTGACGATCCGCGCCCTCGTCGAACGGGGCACGTTTGCCATCGACGACCTTGTTGTGGAGCCGGGCTGGGACACGATCGATGCCGTTGTCCATCCTGATGCCACGGGCAGTCTGCGACTCTATTCGAGCAAGCCGCCGCTGCTCTCCGTGCTCTGCGCCGGCCCCTATTGGCTGCTGCACAGGCTCACGGGCTGGACCCTGGGCGACCATCCTTTCGAGATGGGACGCGCCCTGATGGTGCTCTACGGCCTGACGCCGCTGGCAATATTCATGCTGTTTACGTTCCGGCTGATCGACCGCATCGGAACCAGCGACTGGGGCCGGCTCTGGGCGGCGGGACTCGCGGCCGGCGGCACGTTGCTCACCACGTTCGCCGTCGTGCTCACGAACCACATCCCCGCGGCGGCCTGCACGGCAGCCAGCGCCTGGCTCGCGCATCGCATCGCCGTCGACGGGCTCCGCTCGCACACAGGCTTCGCGGCAGCCGGGGCGACCGCGGCGCTGGCGGCAGCCTTCGAACTGCCGGCACTCGCCTGGCTGGCGGCCATGCTCGCGGTCCTCGCCTCCTGCGACCTCCGCCGCACGCTCACCGTCGCCCTGCCCGCGGCGCTGCTCGTGGCCGCCGCGGCGTTCTCCACCAACTGGATCGCCCACGGCACGATCTCTCCTCCTTATGCCCATCGCGCCGCTGCAGCGCAGCCGCTGCCGGCGGGCGTCACGCTCCGCGATGGGGAGTCATGGAACCCTGACAACTGGTACGACTACTCGCTCCGGCTTTCGAACGGCAAACTGCTGACGAGCTACTGGAACAAGCCGCAGGGAGTGGATCGCGGCGAGCCATCTGCCGCGACCTATGCTTGGCATGCCCTGGTCGGCCACCACGGCATTTTCTCGCTCACGCCCGCCTGGCTGCTCGCCATTCCCGGGATCGCGATGCTCGCGACCTCTGCCGGTCGCCGACGAGCTGGCGGGCGATTCCGCGGCAGCCAGGAGGCTGTCGAGGCGGCCAGTGCCGGCCAGCAGCGGCTCGCCTGGGCGATTGCGCTTGTATCTGCGGTGGTAGTCGCTTTCTATCTGTCGCGACCGCAGCTCGACCGCAACTATGGCGGCACGTCGAGTGGGTTTCGCTGGGCGTTCTGGCTGGCGCCGCTGTGGGTGATGGCCGCCGTGCCCGCCGCCGACCGGCTGGCCGGCAGTCGCGCAGGCCGCGTGCTGGCACTCGCCCTGCTGGGCCTGTCGGTCGTGTCGGTCGCCTTCCCGACCTGGAGCCCGTGGACAACGCCCTGGATTCAGCAGTGGCTCACGCACGCCGGCTGGATCGGCGGCCCGTGATTCACCGTGCCGACTCCGGCCAATACGCCGGCACCGTCGCCTCGACGGTCACCTGGGTGCCGGTATCGGGATCGGCATACGTGATGCGACTGGCGTGCAGCGCGATTGGCCGCGTGCGCGGATCGTCGCCCGCCTGATCGTTGCCCGTCGCCGGATTCACTTCAGCCGACCAGCCCGCGTCGGCACAGCCATAGAGATCGTCCCCAACCACCGGCAGGCCACGAGCAGCCGCCTGCAGCCGCAGCTGATGCATCCGTCCCGTCACGGGCGAGAGTTCAAGCAGGAGTCTGTCCGGGGGCAACTGCCGGCGAAGTCTCGCGAGCGTGACCGCTTCGCGACCGCCCGAGTCACCGGCCGCCACGACTCTCGCCCGGGCCTCGTCGGGGATTTTTTCGATCGTGTCTTGCCAGGTGACGGCGCCAGTAGCCAACGGATTGCCACGGCCGTTC
>CANETO010000304.1 GCA_947440895.1 Planctomycetaceae bacterium
ATGACCGCCCGCTCGCCGTCGATCGCCAGGAGAGAAAACTCGCGGTGAACGATGCTGCCCAGCCCAGCAATTCGCTTCCGACGGCGTTCGGCAGCCTCGGCGTTCTTGTCGTCTTTCTCGAAGGTGGCCCGCTCGTGCCAGGAGTTGGAGTCTGAAATGCTCTCGTGGCCGAAGGTGATGCCACGGTGATGCGGGTGATCCCGCTGGGCATGAGGCTCTTCCGGCAGGTCTTGCATGGGATAGGCCCGCGTCATCGCCTTTCCGGTGGGCCCGAAGATGGGCCAGAGATAGGGCTTGTTGGCCTCGTCGATGACGTAGGCAGCGAATGGCCTGCCCGCCACCTCGATCGTCACGCCGTGCCCGTCCTGCCGCAGGGCAAACCCCTTCGGATCGGCGGCACCAGTCTGCGGCTCGCCGGCGACGATCGTAGTCGTGTTGATGCCCGCCCAGCAGAGCAGGATGAGCAGTCCTCGTGCCACGATCAGCAGTCGCGATGCCCGCGGGATGAACGCCATCATGGGGAAGCCTCCGATCCAGACAGATCCGATCCACACAGAACAGGGCACAGGTCGTGCAACTGTTTTATCATGCCCGGAAAAAGTCGGCGGGGAAGCCCCAGTTGCACCGGGGGCCTGCGGAGGATGGAGGTGGAGTCGGTGGATCGCCGCCGCGTGGGACGGTGGGTATGCTGACGCAGCCATGGCTCGGAGGTACCGAAGCGTGGACGTGCCAGGCGGATCGAAAACAAAGGAACGACCATGAAAACCATGCGGGCGGCGATCATCGGCATCGGGGCGATTGCGCGGATGCACGCGCGGGCCCTCGGCGATATTGCCGGCGTGGAACTGGTGGCGGCGACCTGCCGAACCGAGGAGAAGGGGCGGGCGTTCGCGCAGGAATTCGGCTGCCAGTGGTATGCCGATACCGACACGATGCTCGCCCGGGAGCGGCCCGATTTCGTCACGGTGGCCACACCGTCAGGCGCCCATCTCGACGCCGTTCTGGCCGCGGCCCGGCATGGCGTGCATGTCATCTGCGAGAAACCGCTGGAGATCTCGCTCGCTCGCATCGACCAGATGCTGGAGGCCACCCGTCAGGCGGGAGTGACGCTCGGCGCCATCTTCCCGCAGCGGTTCAACCCCGTGGTGCAGGCGGTGCACGACGCCGCTGCGGCCGGCCGCTTCGGACCGCTGGCGATCGCGGCGAGTTACGTGCCCTGGTGGCGGGACGATGCCTACTATGGCCCGGGCCGCTGGCAGGGCACCAAGGCGCTCGACGGGGGCGGCGCGGTCATGAACCAGTCGATCCATGGTGTCGATGCACTGCAGTGGGTCGTCGGAGCCTCGATCCCGGGCCTCGCGCCGGCCGAGAATCCGGTCGAGAGCGTCGTGGCGTTCACGGCGGTGCGGTCGCATGACGTTACGCGGCTGGAGGTCGAGGACACCTGCGTGGCGATCCTGCGTTTGAAGAACGGCGGGCTGGGCCAGTTGCTCGCCGCGACGAGCCTCTATCCCGGTCAGCTGCGTCGGTTTCTCTTCGGTGGTCGCGACGGCACGGCCGAGGTTCTGGAGGAGCAGCTGACAACATGGCGGTTTCGCGAGGAGTCGGCGGGCGATGCGGCCACCCTGGAGCGGTTTGGCGGAGTGAGCAGTTCGTCGGGCGGCGCGGCCGACCCGATGGCGATCAACTATTCCTGCCACACCCGCAACTTTGCCGATTTCCTTACCGCGCTCAGGACTGGCCAGCCCCCGGCACTCGACGGCCTCGAGGGCCGCAAGGCCGTGGCGATCGTGCAGGCCTGCTACGAGTCGGCCCGTACCGGGCAGGCTATCCCGGTGGATGAAGCCCGCCGATGACCAGGCCGTTTTCCGCGGGGCACGTGCCGCTCGACGACTGCATGCTGCATGGAGCGGATGTGCCAGCCGCATCCGGAGCCCTGCCGGAACTATTCGTGGTGGAGGGGGAGTCGGCGGCGCTGGCTGTGACGCGGGTTCGCGACGCCACGACCCAGGCGGTGCTTCCCATGCAGGGCAAACCGCTGAATGCAGCGAAGGCGACGGAAAGACGGCTGGCGGCCCACCCGCTCTTCACGGCTCTCACCACCAGCATTGGCACCGGCCGCGGGGCCGCGTATGACGCGACGAAGCTCCGCTACGCCCGCGTCCTGCTCCTCATGGATCCCGACGCCGACGGCATCCATTGCGGCGTCTTGATGCTGACTTTTTTTCACCGTTGGATGCGGCCACTGCTTGACGCTGGCCGAGTCGAGATCGTGCGGCCGCCGTGGGGCGAGGTGATTCCGGTCGACGGTGCTCCGCGGTATGCCTTTTCTGAGCCGGAGTTTCAGTCGCTCGCGGATGCCGTCCGGTCGCGAGAGCCGGCCGTGGCGCGCAGGTATCGCGGCCTCGCCGGCATCGACTCGGCGGTGTTGCTCGCGACCTGTATCGCTCCAGCCACCCGGCACACCGACCGGATCACCACGGCTGAGGCCGCGGCGATGATCGACGTGTTTGGCTCGCTCGACGTTGAGTGAGCGTCAGCAAGCGTCACGGTCTGCTCGAGCGCATCTGGGGTAGCTTTGGCGGCGTATGTGACTCGTGAAGGGAGCCGGGGGTCGGGGGAAGCCGAAGCGAGTAGGGCTATCCTGCCCCCGAGTCGGAGGCTTGCACCGCCCCCGGCGGTTTGGGCCGCTCGACACATTCCAAATGCGTTCTACGGACTGTTGGTCAGCGGGCGCCCGACGAGACCGGCATCGGTAGCCTGCATGAACAGGTAGGTGTTGCGGCCGTCTGCGACCGTGACCGTCTGCGGCACGGACGGGCCGAGCGACTGCCCCTGGCGATCGAGCGGCCGGAGCAGGAGCGTGTGGGAGCCGACGGGCAGCTCTAACCGTAGCACCTGAATGCGATCGGGCAGGAGACTCCAGCACCGCGTGTCGGCATTCTCCGACGCTTCCCAGGCGATGCCCGCTACGTCGAGCGCCAGCGACGGCAGCCCCTCCCGTAGGCCCAGCCCCTGCTTGAATCCATAGATCGTGCCTTTCTTGGCGGTCCGGCGGGCCACCGCCCGGGCGAGGCTAAAGGGCCGCATGGCCTCGCACTGCCCAACCGCCATCTGGGAGACATCGGTGATCGTTTCGGTCTGGCCGGCCGCCCAGTCTCCGATCGCCACCTGAACACTCCCGGCCGCCCCCGGTGCGGCGACGATCCTGGGCACCTTGATCGGCGCGACCGTGGGGGGCAGCGTTGTTCCCAGTTGCGTGCTCAGGAGCTGATCGGCGATCAGGAGCGACGTGCTCGTCGGCATTTCCTCCACCTCCGTCTTGAATGGTCCGTGGCCGACCAGCGCGAAGACGTGCACGACACCGTGGCCGCGGCGGGAGTGACTGCCGCTAGCGGCCCGCTCAAGATTGGCTCTGCCCGGACTGAAGGTGGGCTGCCAGTCGACGACCAGCTGGAAATTGCGGGCGGCGTCGTCGTAGTCGCGGTGCGTCTCCTCGCGGATGAGACCGCGGAGATAGGGAGCGAGGGCGACCTGCTGGTAACCGGCCTTGGGATTCGTTCCGTCGGGCCGCACGGCGGCCGCCACGATGCTCTGCTGCTTGTCGGCGATCTGCAGGCTGTAGGCCTCGGCG
>CANETO010000305.1 GCA_947440895.1 Planctomycetaceae bacterium
CGCTAGCTATTTTGTCAAGGGCTGTGTCGGCACCAACAAGCACACCATCTCGAAACGGTTTCGACAATGCTTCCACCGCCGGCAGAAAATTTTCTTGTGCGCTGCCGAACCGCCAGTCGCAATGTTTCGGCGTCTGTATACCGATCGTTTTGCGTACACGACGCGTGAGATGAATCATCACTTGACATCTTGCACCCGCGCTTCAGAATGCCCCCTCATCAGGTGTGTGTGACTCGCTGACAGGAAGGTCACGAACACGCGTTTCCCTGAGGGGAATGCCTGCAAGCGTAAAGAATCATCGTTTCGAATATTTCGGGGGCGACGACTGGAGGGAGCGACAGTCGGCGACTTTGGTCGTGGCCTGGATGTCCCCCCGGTTTCGAACGATGGCTTGGAGACAGAGATGGCTTTTTTGTGGAGTTTGGCGGCGAACTCGTGAGGGGGTGTTTTCTCCGGAGGGCGGCAGGTGGATAGAATCCCCGTGGTTTGCCTCCTGGTGTGAAACGCTATGGCACGATGCCTTGTCGGATGCGGCTCCAACGTCGGGAAACGACGTGATTTTCTCGATCGAGCGATGGAGTTGCTACGGTTCATGCCGGGCGTCACGCTGGTGAGCGTGAGCCGCTACCGGGATACCCGACCGATTGGCGGCCCGCCTGGACAGGGCGTGTTTCTCAACAGCGCCTGCCTGATCGAGACCGATCTCTCCCCGCAGGAAATGTTCGGCATTCTGTCGGCGGTGGAAAATACGCTCCATCGCGAACGGGGTGAGCGGTGGGGTCCTCGAACGGTCGACCTCGACCTGTTGCTCTACGACGACGTGATTCTCAACACCGAATCGCTGATCCTGCCCCATCCGCGGATGGTGACAAGACGGTTCGTGCTTGAGCCGTGCGTGGAGATTGCACCGGATCTGGTTCACCCGCTGGCGGCCTGCACACTGGAGTGCTTGCTTGACAGCATCTCGTCGCAACACCCCTACGTGACGGTCGTCGGCGTCCCTGGTTCGGGCGCGGCGGAGGTGGCGCTGGCGATCGCCGACGCCACGCTCGCTCGGCTGGTGCATGCCCCGCCCGAATATGCGCAGATCACCAATCCGCAGATCTCCCGCCTCGCCACGCACGACTCCTCGACGGATCATCTTCCGTGGGAACAGGCGGTCGAGGCCTGCGCGCAGCCTCTGCTGGCCACACGGGCGGCGCCGGATCCGCATGGCACCGTCTCCGACTACTGGCTGCCTGCAGTGCGACTGGCGGCCGCCGACTCGCTCGCGTCCGAGCCGCTGGGAAAGGTCACATCATGCTACGCAGGGCTTGCGGCCAAGACGATGCGGCCGCAAGTCGCTATCCTGCTGGTCGCCTCCCCGGAGGTGCTTGAGGAGCGGATGGTCCGCCCAGACGATTCAGTGGCCAGACTCCTGCGACTCCAGGACCGGATGACTGCCGCCCTCCGCTGCCCGGATCCCGTGGATGCCATGGTGCCACGGGCGGTGGTGCAGATCGACGCGGCAGACCTTGGTCGGGCGGTGCAGGAGGCGGTCGCCGCCGTCGAGGCGATGGCGTGATGCAGCAGGTCGTACACGATCCCGATCGCATGAGGGCTCTCGTCAACGAGGCGCGGGCCGCGGGTCAGCGTGTGGGATTCGTCCCCACGATGGGAGCTTTGCACGCCGGTCACACCAGCCTGGTGGCCCAGGCGGCCCGCGAGTGCGACCGTGTCGCGGTCTCGATCTTCGTGAATCCCATGCAATTCGGCCCGCAGGAGGATTTCTCCCGCTATCCACGGACACTTGCCGCCGACACGGCGCTGCTCGCGGCCCATGACGTCGACTGGATCTATGCTCCGGAGGTGTCGGACGTCTATCCGCCGGGGGATGCCACCCGGATCGTTGTGGGCGGGCCGGCGGTGCTGTTCGAGGGGGAGCGTCGGCCAGGTCACTTCGACGGCGTGGCAACGGTGGTCTGCAAGCTCTTTCTGGCCGTGCCCGCGGACACGGCCTATTTCGGCGCCAAGGATTGGCAGCAGACGCTCGTCGTGAAGCGACTGGTCTGTGATCTCGGTCTCCCGATCAGGATCATCGTCTGCCCCACGATGCGTGAGCCCGATGGCCTCGCGATGAGTTCGCGAAACGCCTATCTCTCCGTCGCCGACCGCCCCCGCGCCGTTGGGCTCTCCAAGAGCCTCCACCGAGCGGCGGGCCTCTGGTCCGCTGGCGCCGACACCGCCACGATCGAGCAGGCGATGCGGGAGACGTTGTCGGCTCACGGCGTGGTCGTCGACTACGCTGCACTCGCCGACCCGGAGTCACTCGAGCCTGTGCCTGACGACGCGGCGAGGGCGGTCGCGCTGGTGGCCGGCCGCCTGGGCTCAACCCGGCTCATCGACAATATGGAACTTCCCGCCCGCGTCACTCCGCAGCGAGACACGAAGCGCTGATGCTTTCCACACTCTTCCATATTCCGATGCGGATCACGCTGGGCGAGACGTCGCTGCCACTGGCCGGCTTTGGGATCCTGATGTTCCTGTGGGCGATCGTGGCGGTCGTGATGGTGACGCGGACTGCTACAACTCACGGATGGAGGGCGGCACTCGAGACGCTGGGCCTGCCTCTGGCACTGACGGCGGCGGCGATCCTTTGGCTCCTGCCGATCCTCGACGATGGCACGGGCGTGCCGGTGCGAGGCTACGGAGCGATGCTGCTGGCAGCGGCAGCTGCCGGCGTATGGCTGTCGATCGTGCGCGGCCGCCGGATGGGATTCGACGCCGATACGATCCTGGCGCTGGGCATGGAAGTGTTCCTCTGGGGCATCGTCGGTGCGAGGCTCTTTTACGTGCTGGAATACCACGATCAGTTTTTTGCCCCGGATCGGACGTGGCTGGGATCGCTCTGGTCCGTGCTGAATGTCGCGGCTGGCGGACTGGTGGTCTTCGGGTCTCTACCAACGGCGGCGCTGGCGACCTGGCGGTTTGCCAGTCGCCGCGGCCTGTCGTTGCCGCGGCTGGCCGACTGCATCGTGCCGGGCTTGTTGGTGGGGCTGGCCATCGGCCGGATCGGCTGCTTCCTCAACGGCTGCTGCTACGGCGGCCCCTGCGATCTCCCCTGGGCGGTGCAGTTTCCGCCCGAGAGCCCTCCCTGGCTCGATCAGGCCGCACGGGGTCTGCTGCCGGCTGCGGCGACCGGAGGAGGCATGCCCTGGAGCCTGCCCGTGCACCCTGCGCAGCTTTATGCCGCGATCGATGCCGCCATCCTGGCAATGCTTGTCTGTCTGGCTTCGGGCACGCCACTGGCCAGACGGGACGGCCAGGTGTTTGCGTTGGCCCTCACCCTCCATCCGATTTCCAGGCTCCTGCTGGAGGCGATCCGTGTGGATGAGCCGCCCGCCCTCGGCACGCCCCTGTCGATCTCCCAGCTTGTGTCGCTCCTGCTCCTGGCCCTCGCGGTAACGCTCTGGTGGTGGACGTCCCGACAGCCCCCCAGCACTGGGAACAGTCGGCGGTCCCTGCCTCCCGAGAGCCTGACGATACGGTGCCGGGAGCATGGTCCACTCGTGGTTGAAATGCCGACCGACGCGCGGTTCCAGGGACTGTCC
>CANETO010000306.1 GCA_947440895.1 Planctomycetaceae bacterium
GTGAGCCGCACGTGCACCACCTTCGTGCCGAGGTCGATCGTCGTGAATACAAACCCTTCTGCCGTCTCGCCGGCGGCAATCGGCGTCAGACGAAAGCCCCGCCGGCGAAACTCGACGTCCATCCGGCCATTGGCGAAGGAGGCCGTGATCAGCTTGAGCGGCACGAGCGCCAACACCGGATAGAAGAGCCAGCTCATCGCCCCAAACGCCGACAGCCTCCTGCCGATCGAGAAATGGTTGACGCCGGCCGCCTCGAGCGGCGTGAAGTATCGCGGATCGATGTTCACCATCTGGAGCCGCAGGCTGCCGGGAGAGCGGTTCTCGATCCGCAGCCAGACCGGCTGGATGCCACGTTTGGCCACGTCGACGCCAAACACGCGGCGGCTCTCCGCGGCCGATGGCACCGCGACCGTCACGACCGCCCGCGGATCCTGCTTGGTCACCTCGCGACTACGGTAGCCGGTGAAAGCGTCGTGGGGCGAATAGGTCGTGGCCACCATCCGCCAGAGACGGGAGCCGAGACCGGCAGAGAGGGAGGAGAGGTTCATGGCAGTGCCGTCGAGCGC
This sequence comes from Planctomycetaceae bacterium, assembly GCA_947440895.1. Classification (GTDB taxonomy): domain Bacteria; phylum Planctomycetota; class Planctomycetia; order Pirellulales; family UBA1268; genus CAMCQY01. The sequence goes on from CANETO010000306.1 coordinate 567, forward strand.
CGATGGTCAGGGGAATGGCTGCCCGTACCGGTGAATTTCTTGCGGCCCCGATGCTACCGCAGATACGATACCAGCGGCACGTAACCCGCGCCAGCGGCGGTGTTGGTGCCGCTCATCTCCTCTCTTCTTCGCAAGGGGTGCATTTCTTCATGGCTACAGCCCTCGCACCGCGCCGCGCCGTGCCGCCGCAGATCCGCCAGACGCAACTGTTCATCGATGGCCAATGGGTGCCCGCCAGAAGCGGCAAGACGTTCGCCACGCTCAACCCGGCAACCGAAGAAGTAATCGCCCAGGTGGCCGAGGGGGATGCCGCCGATGTCGAACTCGCCGTCCGCGCCGCCCGCAGGGCTTTCGACGAGGGGCCTTGGCCGCGGATGAACGCCCGCGAGCGGGGTCGAATCATGATGCGTCTGGCCGACCTGATCGAGGCGGAGATCGACGAATTGGCGGCGCTCGAGTCGCTCGACAACGGCAAGCCCGTGAACGACTCCCGCACCGTCGACATCCCGCTGGCCCTCGACGCCCTTCGCTACTACGCCGGGTGGGCCGACAAGATCCACGGCCAGACCATCCCCGTGAACGGCAACTACTTCTGTTACACGCGAAAGGAACCGGTGGGCGTGGCCGGCCAGATCATCCCCTGGAACTTCCCGATCCTGATGGTGGCCTGGAAGTGGGGCCCGGCCCTGGCCGCCGGCTGCACGGTGGTGATGAAGCCCGCCGAGCAGACGCCGCTGACGGCGCTGCGGCTCGCGAGGCTGGCCCAGAAGGCGGGCGTGCCCGACGGCGTGATCAACGTGGTGCCTGGCTTCGGCCCGACCGCGGGCGCCGCGATCGTCAAGCACCCCGGGATCGATAAGGTGGCCTTCACGGGCTCGGGAGAGACCGCGCAGATCATCATGCATCAGGCGGCCGATCAATTGAAACGGTTGACCTTCGAACTGGGCGGCAAGAGTCCCAATATCGTGTTCGCCGATGCCAACATGGAGGCCGCCGCCGCAGGAGCGCACGTCGGCATTTACCTCAACCAAGGGCAGTGCTGCTGTGCCGGCTCGCGTCTCTTCGTTGAGGACACGATCCACGACGCGTTCGTGGAGCGAGTGGTCACCGCGAGCAAACAGCGGCGGGTCGGCGACCCATTCGATCCCGGCTCGCAGCAGGGGCCACAGGTCGACAAGTCACAGTTCGACAAAATCATGGGCTACATCGAGGCTGGCAAGGCGGAAGGGGCCACCTGCGCCACCGGCGGCAAGCGGGTGGGCGACCGCGGCTACTTCATCGAGCCGACGGTGTTCACCAATGTCACAGACGAGATGAAAATCGCCCGCGAGGAGATTTTCGGCCCCGTGCTCTCAGTGCTGAAGTTTTCCTCGATGGACGAACTCATCCGTCGGGCCAACGCGACACCCTTCGGCCTCGCCGCCGCGGTCTGGACCCGCGACATCGCCCGGGCCCATGAGACGGCCAAGCGACTGCGGGCCGGCACGGTGTGGATCAACTGCTACGACGTGTTCGATGCCGCAGCTCCGTTCGGCGGTTTCAAACAGTCGGGCTTCGGCCGCGAACTCGGCGAGCGTGGGCTCGAGCCCTACCTCGAGCACAAGACCGTCACCGTGAGTTTGGACTGACACCCGGCACCGCGGCCGTGCGGATGTCAGGCCGCAACTGCAGCGACTGGACCCGGATCTGGTTAATCGAGGTGGTGAGTTCCTTGAACTCAAGCTCATCCATGTGGCCGCTCTGCACGCTGTAGGTCTTGCCTTCGGTGTCGAGCACCACCACGTTGGGCCCGCCCGGCACCATGCCAAACACCTGCTCCATCACCCCCTCGAAGTCGAGCCAGACCGACACATGTGGTGAATCGGTCCGCATCCGGGAGCGGGCCACGGTCTCGAGCGGCTTGGGCACTTCCGGCATGCACGCCACCGGGATCACGTGCACATCCGGCACGCGGACGTTTGTCGGCCAGCCGGCCAGGCCGATCACCGGCTGTCGCGACCACTCCGATGCCGGGGCGGTTTCGGCCGTCGGATGAAAGAGCACATGCAGCCGCCGCCCCAGTTCGAGCGCCGCCTCGGCGCCCTTCCGTTCGGAATAGACGAGCACCACCACGTCACCCCGAAACACGCCGGTCTCCCGACGGTTACGGAACTGGTCCTCCATGGCAATGTTGACGACGCGGTCGCGGGTCTGGGCCAGTGCCACAGTGGCCGTCGGTACGACGACCGCCAGCAGCACGAGCGACAGGATCAGCCGGGGGAACGCGAATCTCTCAGCAGTCATCGGGGCACCGTGCGGGGTAATAGGTATGGTCATGCAGCTCGGCGGATGTCGGCCGTTTCGAAGGGCACCGTGACCGCATCGTCGCTGCCGTCCGTTGTCTCGGTGTCTGTTTCAGTCTTGTCTGTGTCGTCGTCGGCAGCCCGGCCTGGCCGCACGAGTGCGAGCACGGCCGGCAGGAAGATGAGGCTTGTCAGCGTGCAGGTCGTCACGCCGAGCGTGAGCACGCGGCCGAGGCTCTCCAGCCCCTTGTGGCTGGCCACCATCAGGGCGCCGAAGCCCAGAATCGTGGTGAGCGCGTCGACAAGCACCGAATTCGCGGTCGAGGCACTGATTCGATAGGGACCCGGTCGCTCCAGACTGTCGTGCACGATGTGCACGCCGTAGTCGACGGCGATGCCGAGAATGAGTGGGATGCCGATCAGATTCGCCGGATTCAGATCGATGCCCACAAGCCCCATGAGCCCGAGCGTCTGGGCCATGCCGACCGCCAAGGGCAGGGCGGCAAGCAGGCTGTTGGTGATGCTGCGGAAGTCGAGCCAGAGCACGGCAAGAATCACCACGAGTGAATAGACCGCCGCCTGCTCGTAGCTCCGCTTCATCTCCAGCGACGCCTCGTAGGCCTGCAGGGGATTGCCGGTGGCCCGCGGATCGACACTGCGGACCTCCTGCACGAACCGTTTCAGTGATTCGAAGTTCCAGATGTCGCCGCGGCCGTA
>CANETO010000307.1 GCA_947440895.1 Planctomycetaceae bacterium
CCACTCTTCTCCGCCTCCCACTGCTCCCGGAGGCTGGCCAGCTTCTTTCGCAGGTCGGCCGATTCCGCCTCAATCTCGACGAGCCGGTCCTTGGCGTGCTCCTCCGTCTCCTCGGCCAGTTGCCTCGCCGCGAGTTCCAACTGCACGAGCCGCCGCTGCACCTCGTCGATCTCGCTCGGAACGCTCTGGAGTTCCATGGCGATCCGGCTGGTCGCCTCGTCCATCAGGTCGATCGCCTTGTCGGGGAGGAAGCGGTCGGCGATGTAGCGATGCGACAACTCCGCAGCCGCCACGAGGGCCGAATCCTTGATCTTCACCCCCTTGTGATGGGCTTCATACCGGGGCTTGAGCCCTCGCAGGATCGCGATCGTGTCCTCCACGCTCGGCTCTCCGACCATCACCGGCTGAAATCGCCGCTCGAGCGCGGCGTCCTTCTCGATGTGCTTGCGGTACTCATCCAGTGTCGTCGCGCCGATGCATCGCAGCTCACCTCGGGCCAAGGCGGGCTTGAGCAGATTGGCCGCATCGGAGCCCCCTTCCGCCGCGCCCGCACCGATGACGGTGTGGAGCTCGTCGATGAAGAGGATGACGTTGCCCGCGGCGGCCTCCACCTCGCGGAGGATCGCCTTGAGCCGGTCCTCAAACTCACCCCGGTACTTCGTGCCGGCGATGAGCGCCCCGAGGTCGAGCGCGATCACTCGCTTGCCGCGGAGGGTTTCAGGAACGTCCGACTGCACGATCCGCACGGCCAACCCCTCGGCGATGGCCGTCTTGCCCACGCCGGGCTCGCCGATCAGCACCGGGTTGTTCTTCGTCCGCCGCGAGAGCACCTGGATCACCCGGCGGATCTCGGCGTCGCGGCCGATCACCGGATCGAGCTTCCCCTGGCTGGCCCGCTTCACGAGGTCGATGCCGTATTTCTCGAGCGCCTGGAACTTCTCTTCCGGATTCTGATCGGTCACCCGCGACTGGCCACGCACCGCCTGCAACCCCGCCATCAGCTCCTTTTCACCGACGGCCGCCAGTTGCAGCACGTTCTTCGCCTTCGACGGCGTCTTCACGAGCCCCAGAAGCAGATGGTCGGTCGAGACGAACTCGTCCTTCATGGCGGCCGACTCAGCCGTCGCCGCCTCGAAGACCTTGATCAGTTCCTGATCTGGCTGAGGCTGCGCTCCCCCCGACACCTTCGGCAGATGCGAGAGTTCCGCCTCGATGATGCGTTCGAGGTGCGCTCGATCGACACCGATCTTCTCCAGGAGCGGCCGCACGATCCCTTCGCGCTCGGCGACGAGGGCATGCAGGAGATGGACTGGAGTCACCTGCGGGTTCCCACGGCTGCCAGCCAGTTCGACGGCGTTTTGCACAGACTCCTGGGCCTTGATCGTGAACTTGTCAAATCGGAATGGCATATTTCACCCCCCCTTTTTCAAACGCACGGTCAGAGCCCGCAATGGGCAAACGGCAAGATGAAATCTTGCCGCCACGCGGTCGAACCCCGGAGTCTGAACCGACCCACCGCGAGAATCTCAATCACACGTACACCATCACCGCCACGCCCAGACGGCGTGGCGTCGGCCGTGGGAACCCTCGGCGTTCCCACCGGCCGACCCCAGCGGAAACAGGCCATGGATGGCCGTTTCCTCGCTCTCGCTAGATATCCTTCTTGACCTCAAACTCGGCATCAATCGCATCGTCGGGGCCGCGACCGCCGCCCGCCCCAGCTGTCTCGCCCGGCTGAGCGGCCTCGCCGCCCTGACCGCTCGTCGCAGCGTAGAGAATCTTCGAGAGCGCGTGGGATGCCTGCTCCAGCGAGTCGTGGGCCGACGTGATCGCATCGACGTCCTGTCCCTTCGCTGCTTCACGAGCCTTGGTGATCGCTGCTTCGAGCGGAGCCTTGTCGGAGGCCGACAGCTTTCCCTCGTTCTCTTTGACGAGCTTCTCTGTCTGGAAGCAGAGCGCCTCGGCCCGGTTTCGAGCCTCGGCCAGACGCTGCTTCTGCTTGTCTTCCTCGGCATGCAGGTCCGCGTCCTTCCGCATCCGCTCGATTTCCGCCTCGTTCAGGCCGCTCGACTGCTCGATCTTGACCGTCTGCTCTTTGTTGGAGCCAAGGTCCTTGGCGCTCACCGACAGGATGCCGTTGGCATCGATGTCAAACTTCACCTCGATCTGCGGCGTGCCCCGTGGCGCCGGAGGAATGCCCTCCAGGTTGAACTGGCCGAGGAGTCGATTGTCCTTCGCCATCGGCCGCTCGCCCTGATACACGCTCACCGTCACTGCCGTCTGGCTGTCGGCTGCGGTGCTGAACACCTGCTTCCGCTCCGTCGGCACGGTCGTATTCCGCTCGACGAGCTTCGTGAACAGTCCGCCCTCCGTCTCGATACCGAGAGAGAGCGGCGTGACGTCGAGCAGCAGCACGTCCTGCACCTCGCCGCCAAGCACGCCGCCCTGGATCGCCGCGCCCAGCGCCACGACCTCGTCAGGATTGACGCCCTTGTGGGGCTCCTTGTTGAACAGCTTCTTGACCAGTTCCTGCACCTTTGGAATTCGCGTCGAGCCGCCGACAAGCACCACTTCGTCGATGTCCTTCGGATCGAGTTTCGCATCCTTGAGGGCCTGAATCACGGGCCCGCGGCAGCGTTCGACCAGCGCATCGCACATCTGCTCGAACTGTGCCCTGGTGATCGTCACCTGCAGATGCTTCGGACCGGTTGCATCAGCCGTGATGAAGGGGAGGTTGATGTCGGTGCTCTGCGCTGACGAGAGTTCCTTCTTGGCCTTTTCGCACGCTTCCTGCAGCCGCTGCAGGGCCATCGTGTCCTTCCGCAGGTCGATCCCCTGCTCCTTCTTGAACTGATCCGCGACATGGTTGATGAGCGTCTGGTCGAAGTCGTCGCCGCCCAGGTGCGTGTCGCCGTTGGTGCTGATCACGCGAAACACTCCATCGGCCACCTCCAGCACCGACACGTCGAACGTGCCGCCGCCCAGGTCGAACACGACGATCTTCTCCTGCGCCTTTTTCTCGAGCCCGTAGGCCAGAGCCGCGGCGGTCGGCTCATTGATGATCCGCATCACCTCGAGCCCGGCGATCTGGCCGGCGTCCTTGGTGGCCTGCCGCTGGGCGTCGTTGAAGTAGGCCGGCACGGTGATCACGGCCTTGTTGACCTTGTGTCCCAGATAGCTTTCGGCACTCTCCTTGAGGTTACGGAGCACCTTCGCGGAAATCTCCGGAGGCGTGCATGTCTGATCACCGGCCTTGACCGTGACGTAGTCCTCAGGCCCGCCCACGACCTCGTAAGGGACCATCTTCTCCTCGCCGGCAACCTCATTGTGTCGGCGGCCCATGAACCGCTTGATCGAGTAGATCGTCCGCTTGGGATTCGTGACCGCCTGTCGGCGGGCAGTGTCACCCACGAGCGTCTCGCCCTTGTCGTTGAAGGCGACCACACTAGGCGTGAGGCGATTGCCTTCCTTGTTCGCGATCACCTTGGGCTCCTTGCCCTCCATCACCGCGACCACGGAGTTCGTGGTACCGAGGTCGATGCCGATGATCTTTTCGC
>CANETO010000308.1 GCA_947440895.1 Planctomycetaceae bacterium
CACTTGGAGCCTACCGTGCACGGGTTGGCCGCCTGCCGCTGCCGGAGGTGCTGCGGATCGGACGGGAGATCGCCGAAGGCCTCTCGGCGGCGCATCGCAGGAGCCTCATCCACCGCGACATCAAGCCCGAGAACATCATTCTCGAAGGTCCGTCCCGACAGGTGAAATTGATTGATTTTGGCCTCGTCCTCGATCTCGACATCGAACACACGGCAGCCGACGTGACGATGGACGACGCGGTGGTCGGCACGCCGGCGTACATGGCCCCTGAGCGGATCAACAACCAGACGGTCGATGAACGGGCCGATCTCTTCGGCTTGGGGGTGGTCCTCTACGAGCTCCTCGCCGATCAGCTTCCCTTCACTGGCATGACGATGATGGCGATGCTGGCCTCCATTGCCCGGGGCATGCCGCCGCCGCTCCAGAGCGTGGCTCCCGAGGTGCCGCCGGACGTCTGCGATCTCGTCATGCGGCTCATCGCCCACGATCCGGCCGACCGCCCGAACAGTGCCGAAGATGTCGTCCTTGCGATCGCGGCGATCGAGAAGCGTCTGTGCGTGTCGTGAGCCGCTGTTTGTGAGCGACGGCCGTCGCCTGTCACCCTTGGCGACTTACCCCCACGCCGACCACGACCGGGTCACGATCACATACGCGCTGAGCAGTGCATTCGTGGTGGCATGGGCCACCACGGCGTCGACGAGCCGCCGCCGCCAAGAGAGCGCCGCGGCAAAGAACAGGCCCGCCACGATGCCGGCCAGCCAGGCATCACCGTGAAGCAGTCCGAAGGCCACCGATGACACGGCGCACGAAAACCAGGAGAACTGCCCCATCGGCACGCTGTCGACGTCTTCGGCAATGCACCGCCGGGTGACGAAGCCGCGAAAGAAGAGCTCCTCGGCAATCGGCACCGTGATCGTCGATCCCGCCACTCGGAAGAGCAGCCAGAGGGTTGCCCACGGCTGCGGCAGCTGCAGCGGATCGCGGACAGCGGCAAGCGGCGTCGACTCCGTCGGCGCCGGCGCCAGCAGCATCCAGACGACGAAGCAGACGATGCCAATGCCCACGGGCAGAAGCGAGATCCGGCAGTCTTGCCAGCGGAGCGTGCCCCGCAGGTACCACAGCACGCCCGCCACCGCGATCACCCGGAGGGGATAGAGCAGGTCGAACCCGCTCGTGAAGGCCTGGGTGAGCATCGTGACGCCGGTGAGCACGAGAAACGGCAGCAGACAGGTTGTGGCCGGAATGTTTCCGTCGCTGAGCGTGCGAGTCACCTGGAGGCTCTGCTGGAGACTCTGCTGGAGGCGAGCCCCGTCGGCCGCAGCCTCGCCGGGCAGCGTGAAAAATGCCGACCGGGACGCCGCCCAGATGATCCCGAGTCCCACCACCAAGAACCCGATCCAGCCGGCCACGGAATGAAAGCCGTCGACTGCGATCGATGGCGAGATCCAGATGCCAACGAGAATGAGCGCCGTGATGCGGACGGCGTTGGCGAGCCACATCAGGATCACGCCCAGCGGCAGGAGCAGGAACGACTGCGGAAAGCGGTACATGCTCCGAAACCACCAGAGGGAGCCGGCCAAGAGCGCGGTCATCAGGCCGATGCCATGAAACCCCGAGCAGGAAGGGGCTATTCTCACCTGAAAACTGTCGGTGCCGATCACGAACGGCTCCGGCCTGATGACCGGGCCGTCGGCCAATGGCGTCAGGAGCGACTCGACGAGTTGCATCGTGGCCCCGCCGCTCACTTCCCAGAAACTGCTCGTGAGATCGCCAGCGGCCCAGGCAGCGACCACGAACGCGGCACACAGGGCCGCGCTGCCGAGCAGCTGCCAGGCTCGCGTGAGATTGGGGGCAAGCGCCGCCAGTGCCCATGACAACGGCACCGTCATCACCGCTACGCTCAGCGGCAGGATCCCGTCCTCGGGGAGCGAACGCGGGTCGGCAGCCATCCAGGCCAGCCCGCCGCAGGCGGCTGCAAACGAAACGATCTGTCCCGCGATCAGAGGCCAGGAGAGCCGCACCGAGGCGTACTCGCTGCGGTGCTTATCGATGTGTGCCCAGAGGGCGCCGACGATTCCCAGCAGGGCAAACCCCACCCACCGCTTTCCAGGGATCGCCAGCAGCCACGGTCCGAAGAGCCAGCCGCCTAGGCACGCCTCCACCGCGAGGAGCCCTGCCAGCACAGCGAGGGTTTGCCACGGTCGGCCGGCATCGGCGGCCGTCAGAGGAGGTGGACTCGTGTCGGCGTGCATGGGGTGTGGTTGGCCAGAATGTGGCGGGGCGGCCACTCAGCCACCCGCCTTGATGGCTTCGAGTTGGGAGTGGACCGCATCCGTGAGCACATGCAGATCGCCGTGCCAGTCGATCGTGCTCACGGTCTGCGCGGCGAGATTCTTGAGCTGCGCGGTGCCTGCGGCAAACTCGTCGCTGCCGATCACGAGCGCCACGCGGAATCCCTTCTTGGCCGCCATCTTCAGCTGGTTTCCGACCCGCTTCGCCTCAGGGTAAAACTCCACCGCCATGCCGTCGGCCCGCAGCCGCGCCGCGATGCGGATGTAGTCAGACAGATGGGCCTCGTCGAAGTGCACGAGAAACACCTCGGCCGATGTCTCTTTCAGATCGAGCCGGCCGAGTTCCTCAAGGCCCGCGAGCAGCCGGTCGATGCCGAGCGACGCCCCAACGCCTGGCAGCGACTGCTTCGTGTAGAGGCCGGCGAGATTGTCGTAGCGGCCGCCGGAGCAGATGCTGCCGAGCGCCGGCAGGTCGTCGAGAAAACTCTCCAGCACGATCCCCGTGTAGTAATCGAGGCCGCGGGCGATCGACGGATCGATCACCACCCGCCCTTCCGGCACGCCCGCCTGCTGCACGCCATCGAGCAGGCTCCGCAAGGCGGCCACGCCGATCCGCCCTGTCTCAGACTCGCCGACCAGCCCGTCGACAGCTGCAAGCACCGTCGCTGGATCGCCGGAAAGTTGCGCCATGCCGAGCAGCTTGGCTCGAATGTCGGCCGACACTCCATGCGCTTCGAGTTCCGCCGCCACCGCCTCTGGCGTTGCCTTGCCGAGCTTGTCGAGTGACCGCAGCACGTCGGTCGAGCGGTCCGCGACACCGCATTCCTGCAGGATGCCGGAGAGCACGCGGCGGTCGTTGACGCGGATCGTGAAGCCGCCGATGCCGATCGCGGCGAGCAGGTCGTGCACGACGAGCACTGTTTCCAGGTCGGCCACGGGGCTCGTGGTGCCGATCGTGTCGAAGTCGCACTGCATGAACTCGCGATACCGGCCCCGCTGCGTGTTTTCACCCCGCCATACCGGCGCCATGTGATACCGCTTGAAGGGCGTGCCGAGCACCCCGATGTGCTGGGCACAGAACCGGGCGAAGGGCACGGTGAGGTCGAACCTTAAGCCCACATCGCGGCCGCCGTGGTCCTTGAAGCGGTAGAGCTGCTTGTCGGTCTCGTCGCTCCCCTTACCGGTGAGGATCTCGAGGTATTCAAGCGCCGGCGTGTCGATCGGCGCGAAGCCGTAGGAGCGGTAGACGCGGCGGGCGATGTCGAG
>CANETO010000309.1 GCA_947440895.1 Planctomycetaceae bacterium
AGAAGCCCGAAGACGGCCGCGCCGCGTCCGACTGGCCGGCCTCGATCTCCTTCGGGTTTGCGGCTCCGGATAAGGCGCGAGCGGCCGTCGAAGCCGGTCAGGCCGACCTGTGGGTCGAAGTGCCGAAGGATGTGCTCGGCGTTCTCGATGGTGATCAGATGCTCTCGATGGAGGCGCAGGGCCCGACCACACAGCCGCTGCCGCCGCGGGTGCGGGAACAGTTCACAGCCGTGATGCGGAGCCTTGGCGAGGACGCGAGGCGGCGGCGGATCGAACGGGCCGGGCTGCCGGACAGCCTGCTCCACCCGGTAGCGGTCCGCTTCACGGGCAAGACCGATCCGCCCGGCACGGTCTCCACCCGCAGTATCCTGCCGACCGTGGCCGGAGGCGTGTTCGTGCTCTTGGCCGTGCTCACGATGACTGGCGCGTTCTACCCGGCCATCGATGCGATTGCCGGTGAAAAGGAACGCGGCACCATCGAGACACTCCTGATCGCTCCCTGCGCGGCGATCGACATCGTGGCCGGGAAGTTTCTCGCGGTCTGGGCGGTGGCTCTGGCGACGCTGCTGGCCAATGTCATCTCGATCGCCCTCACGACGGCGGTGTCGCTTCGCTTTTTGCCGCAGGGCGGAAAACTTCTTCCAGAGGGGCATCTGCCGGGCGTGCTGGCCGTGTCGCTCTTGGCTTTCATTGGCCTGTCGGCGGTGGCAGCTGCGATGTGTCTGGCCGTGACGACCGCGTCGAAAAGTGGCAAGGAGGCGCAGAACACCCTCACGCCGGTGCTCCTCTTTGCCAGTGCGCTGGCCGGTGCCGGCGCAGTCAGCGATGTGGGCAGGAGCGTGCTTCTGCCGGTCGTGCCGTTTGCTGGTCAGGTCGCCCTGGCCCGGGCAACACTCGAACCCGACGAGCGGCCGACGCTGCACCGACTCGACACGGTAGATGGTCCAGCCCCGCAGACACCCGTCGGGCTTCCGACCCGGACAGCAGTCTCCGACGGAATTGAACGGCTGATCCTGCCGCTGGCCCTCTCGCTCTCCTCGTCGGCGGTGATCGTTTGGCTGCTCCTCCAATGGACGGCGACCATGCTCACCGACGAGGAGATTTTATTTCGCGGGCCGGACGTGGCTGGCGGTCTGCTGACGCGGCCCGTTCGCCGCCGGCGTCCTACAGTGGCGCAGGGGCTGACAGCACTGGCCATCGGACTCTCTGGACTCTGGTACGCCCAGGGCATCGCGCCGACCGATTTTGCATTGGCGATTCCGGTGCAGCAGGCCGCCGCCGTGGGGCTGCCGCTGGTCCTGCTGCTGGCCTGGCAGAGGGTCGATCTGCGGCGAACCTTTGGGCTGCGGTGGCCCGAGGCCGTCACTGGCGGAAGGAGCGGAGCGGTCTGGCGGACAATTGTGAGCGTCGCCGGCGCCATGCTCGTCGGCGGTGGTCTCTTCGTCCTGGGGGCTGCAGTGCTGCTGGCTGTGCGGGGCACGCACGTATCGGCGGAGGCGAAGGGGCTGGCTGAAAAACTGATCGGGATGATGCGCGACAAGCCGATCTGGCTGTCGTGGTCGCTGATCGCCCTGCTGCCTGCCATTGGCGAAGAACTTCTCTTTCGGGGCTGGGTGCAGTCCGCATTCATTGGATCCTGGCCCAGCCGGTGGCGGGTGGTGGCGGGCGTGCTGGCGCAGGCGGCCTGCTTCGCGGTCTTCCATCTCCTCCCGGAACGCATGCCACAGACATTCGCCCTCGGGATCGTGACGGGTGGTCTGACGCTGGCCACGCGGAGTCTGCTGCCGGCGATCGCCTGCCACGCGGCGCACAATTCGATGCCGCTGGCGATGCTCTGGCTGGCCGGCGGCCTGTCGGGATCGGCTGAATCGGCGTCGACCGCAACGGCGGCCGCCACGGGGCTGAACCTATCGGCAGCGACCGTGGTGGCTGCTCTGGCGAGCGTGGCGGTGGGCACGGCCATGATCTGGCTGGCGGTCTGGGGCCGGACGCCGGCGAGGCTGGTCGGCCGGCGTGTCGGCAGTGTTCTGGCGGGACTCGTGGCAGTGGGAGGCACGCTCTGTGCCGGCCCGGGCGCAGGAGCCGAAGACCTGGCGCCACCTGCGGCTGCCGTAGCCCCCCAGCGATTACGGGTGGGAGTCGTCGCGACCTCCGCGGCGGTCGATTGGAAAGGTGACCACCCCTCGGGCGTGATGATCGACGTCTGGAACGATCTGGCGAGGCGTCTCGACGCGGAGACCGACTTTATCCACGTCGAAACGTTCAAACACGTGATGGAGATGTTGCCTGCCGGCGAACTGGATGTGGCGCTCGGGCCGATTGCGATCACCGAAGAACGGGAACGGTTCTTTGATCTCACCCATCCCGTCTTCCATTCCGGACTGCGGGTTGCCGTGCGTCAGCGGAATGAATCCGGATTCCTTACCGCGATGACCTCGCTCCTGTCGTGGGATTTGCTGCGACTGCTTGGCGTGGTGCTGGTGTTGGCGATTGCTTCCGGCCACCTGCTCTGGTGGTTCGAAAGAGGTGGCAATCCGGAGTCGTTTCCACCGCAGTATCCACGGGGCGTGTGGGAGGCGATCTGGTGGATCGCTTCGACCATCGTCGCCGGCGGCTGTGACAACAAACATGTCGCCACTGCCCTCGGCCGAGCGATCGCGTTTGCCTGGATGGTGGGTGGGATCGTGCTCTTGGCGGCGCTCACGAGCGTGCTCACCGCCACGCTCACCGCCGAACAGGTAACGGGGAAGATCCATGGGCCCAGGGATCTCGGCAGTCGCACCGTCGGCTGCGTGGAGACCGCGGTCACCGTGCAGGTCATCCGGCAGCGCGGGGGAATTCCGCGGGAGTTTCCCACGATGAGCGACGCCCTCGACGCGCTTGCCGCGGGGTTCGTGGAGGTGGTGGTGGGAGAAAACCAGCAGCTGATGTACCTGACGAACCAGCCTGATCGACAGGACATCAAGCTGGTCGGGCCACTCTTCGAGTCGTTCGACTACGGCCTGGGACTGCCCAATGGCAGCCCGCTCCGCGAACGGCTCAACATGGCGATCCTGAAGATGCGAGAGGACGGCACGCTCACTCGCATCCGGGAGCAGTGGCTCGGCAGGCACGATTAGAGTGCCCAGCGCGTCAGGCCATGATCGCCGTCACCGGCTTCGCCGGCTCGACGCCAGTGAGCTTCGCGTCGAGGCCCTGGTATTCGACCGTGAACTTTCCGTGGTCGATTCCCAACAGGTGCAGCATCGTGGCGTGCAGATCGCGGACGTGAACGACGTCCTTGACGGCGTTGTAGCCGAAGTCGTCGGTCTCGCCGTGGGTGATGCCGGCTTTGATGCCGCCTCCAGCCAGCGCCATGCTGAAGCCCTTGATGTGATGATCACGGCCGATGTCTGCCTTGGTGCCTTTACTCTGGCCCATTGGCGTCCGCCCGAACTCACCACCGATCACGACGAGGGTCTCGTCGAGGAGGCCGCGACGTTCGAGGTCGATGAGCAGGGCCGCTGCGGCCTGATCGGTTGGC
>CANETO010000310.1 GCA_947440895.1 Planctomycetaceae bacterium
ATCGACAATCACTGCCACCTCCGGCCGGTATGGGGTGGGGTTTGAATGGATCTCGCGATAGAGTGCTGCGCCTCTATTGTCCAGCATCCGCCAGAGCCTGGCATCGTTGAACGCGCCGGCGGCAGTCAGATCCATCCACCAGGTCCCGGCGCGATGCATCAGGAGGCTGGCCAGATTACGCTCGAGGAGGCTTGTCGTCTCTTCGAGATCCTTGGCTGGTCTGTTTATTTCGGCAATCTGTCCATTTGCTTCGGTGATCGACGTTCGATCCATCACGCTGGTTCGCATGTCATCTTCGTTGATCCACAATTTGCCGTGGGCGGTGATGGAATCAACGGCGCTCATGAAGCCGCCTGCGCCACCGGTCATCCGATCGCCATAGGTGATTGGCGAGACCAGCAGGTCAACGTCCGGACAGCGCACCAGCCTCTCGACATCGAGATGACCGTTGATGCTGCCGGGGAGATCGAATGTGTAGCCAAAGAAAAACTGGGTGAGTTTTCGCCCGCCGGTTTCTTCCTTGATCAACCGTGCAATGTCCATCACCCGTTGGGTGGTGGCTTCGCTGGTATAGCGGGAGAAATCCACCCAGTCTTTTCCAGTTTGGAAGTCGTAAAAGGCCTGGAGTTCTCCAGTGCCGTGAATGGGGAAGCGGCCGGCTTCTGCCTTGGGGATTTCCGCCTCTTCAAAGGTCAGCCCGGGCCTGTTCCAGGCCTCAGCCAAGGCCTGAGGCGTTGGGTAGTACCGCTTGAGCCAGGTCTTGAAGGCACGCTGATTTGCCGGGCTAAAGTCGGCACCGTTCTCCCGGTAACCGGGGCCGAACCATTCGCTCGAGTTGCAGGCGTGATACGCCAGAATTCTCGGGCCATATGGGCCGGACTCATAGCGGGCGATCATCCGGCGGAGGCTCGTCTGATAGTGCTCCCATACATAGGCGGAAGCGAGCGACGGAGGTCCCTTGGTTCCATTGGCAAACCAGATCAGCTCCTCTGCAGGAATGGCAGCACCGCCCGTCCAGCCCGCTGGAGGCGTGTCGTAGAAGCGCAGGATGAATGTGGCTTTTGGGTCAACGCTGATGAACCGATCCAACAGGCCATCGGTGTAGCTGAAATCGGCGCCGGTTGTTTCTCGTTCCTCAACCCAGGGCCAGCCCACAAAGTCCAGAGAGTAGAGGTGGACATGGTTGTCCGACGCGGCTCTGATCTGCGGCTCCAGATACCGGGTGGTCCGTTCGGTGGAGCAGCTGGTGTTGAAGAAGAAGATAAAGGGCGGAACTGTCTGCCCGTTGATCGTCAATGTGGGGACGCCATGATCCGGCACGATGGCGGCCTGATGAACCCGACCGAATACCTCATCGCCTTCTGCCGCTGCGTCACAGGGCCAGCCCAGAACGAGCAGCCAGCAGACGAGAACGCCAATCCGGGACGTCAGCCCGTCCGTCTGGCATGATTGTCGGGCGGTTCGGATTCGCAAGGGTCAGTAATTCCTGAAAATTCTGTTGTCGTCGGTGGCGGGCGGGTGAAGGCGATGCTACGGCGAAAGCGTATCCGTCCTGGAACGCGTCGAGCCTACCTTTGTGCACCGTTGCCTACAATTTCATCGAATACGTGGATGGAACGCGCACCACCTGACGGTCGGCAGGAGTCTGGCAGATGGCTGTTGGCTGCCGATTGTGGTGGATGGCACAATGATCCATTCATCAGCGCGAGCGGGAGGCAGTCGGCGGAGAACCACTTCATGGCATCCGCGGGTCTGGCGACGCTTGCCCAGCAGGTCGAACGTTCACTGTCTTCAGAAAGCCAACGGATGAAGTCCTCATGCCACTCGCGGCACTATTCCCACCGGACTGCGAGCCGACGCTGGCAGATGGTGGCATGTGGAGCACTGCTTCTCGGGCTGACGGCGACGTCTGCCGTCGTGGCCCAGTCGGCAGGCGGTCTGGCGGAGACACTGGCCGCTGAGGATCGTCAGACACTGGCGGCCGCCTGCCTGAATGCGGGCGACGCCGCCCGCGGGGCCCGGGTGTTCCACACCGCGCAACTCGCCTGCACCACCTGCCACAGCACAGGTGCTGGCCCGGCGGCCCTCGGCCCCGACCTTACCCGCATGCCTTCCGGAATCGGTGCCGAGCAGTTGGCTGCCTATCTGGTGGAATCCTTGCTGGCACCTTCAGCGACGATCCGCCCCGAGTACCGCGGCATGACCATCGTCAACGACGAGGGGCAGAGCCTGACCGGCATCGTGGTTCGGGAAACGCCGGAGGAGTTGGTGCTCCGCGACGCCTCGGCGGCGGGGAGGGAGCTATCGATCCCGCGTGCCTCGATCGAGGCCTCCATCCCGTCAACGGTGTCGCTGATGCCGGCGGGACTGGTGAACCTGCTGGCTGACCGGGAGCAATTTCTCGACCTGGTGGCGTATCTGGCTGCCATCGCCCACGGTGGCCCGCCCCGCGCCGCCGAGTTGCGGCCCGACGCCTCCTTCTTCGCCGCGATTGAGCCGGCTGCCTGGGAACAGGACGTCGATCACGCCGGTTTGATCGGCGACTGGGCCGATCCTTCAATCTCCCGCGCGGCCCTCGAACGCGGCCGGTCTATCTATACGCGAGTCTGTGCCAACTGCCACGGTACGCTCGACGCCCCGGGGTCACTCCCAACGGCCCCACGATTTGCACAGGCCCGACTGAAGGGGGGCAGCGATCCCCATAGCCTCTACCGGACGCTCACCAGTGGCACCGGCCAGATGGCGGCACAGGCCTGGATGGTGCCGAGTCAGAAATACGACGTCATCCACTACCTGCGTGAGACGTTCTTCAAGGAAAGAAACCCGGGGCTCTATTCTGAAGTCAGCCCCGACTATCTGGCCGGCCTGCCGCAGGGCGCGTCACGGGGGCCTGAGCCGTCGGCGCTCGAAACCTGGCGGCTGCACGACTACGGTCCGTTTCTGGCTGGCAGCTTTGAAGTGGGGAGCGACGGGAGCAACGTGGCCCGCAAGGGGCTGGTGGTGCGGCTCGATGCGGGCCCCGGCGGAGTGGGCCGCGGACAGGCCTGGATTCTTCACGAATTGGATACGCTCCGCGCGGCGGCCATCTGGACCGGCAGCGGTTTCATCGACTGGGCTGGAATTAACTTCGACGGCCGCCATGGCACCCATCCGCGTCTCGCCGGCGATGTGCTTGTGCGACTGGCCACGCAGCCTGGCTGGGCCGATCCCGCCACCGGGAGCTTCGCCGATCCCAGGCCACTGGGCAGAGATGGTCTTCCCTATGGTCCGCTTCCATACGCCCGTTTCACATCGCTGCACCATGCCGGCGACCGGATCGTCTTGGAGTATCGGGTGGGCGACACACGCGTGCTCGAGTCGGCCAGCACTCCCACTGTGGCCGTGCGCTCGTTTTCATTCGGCTCCAGACCCAAGCCGCTCGCCGCCCGGCTGGCAGCGTTGCCGGCGACTGCCCGCCTCGTGGGGGCCGGGCCCGAGCAACCGTCGCCGCAGCTCGTCGAGCGCGATGGCTTCGTC
>CANETO010000311.1 GCA_947440895.1 Planctomycetaceae bacterium
CATGCCCAGCGGAATCGCAGACATCGGCAGGCAATTCCCGACCTCGGGAGCCGAGGCCTCACCACTCTGGACAACCGTACCGACCTTCAACCCTTCCGGAGCGAGAATGAACCGCTTCTCACCGTCTGCATAGTGAACAAGAGCGATCCGGCAGGTGCGATTTGGATCGTACTGGATCGATTCGATGGTGCCCGGAATCCCGTCCTTGTTGCGACGGAAGTCGATCAGGCGATAGTGCTGCATGTGGCCGCCGCCACGATGCCGAGCGGTGATCTTGCCTTGATTATTGCGGCCGCCCTTCTTTGTCTTCCGAACGCGGAGCTGCTTGGGCGCCGACGCGCCCGGAGTGAGCTCCGCAAAATCGGAAACGCTCGCATTGCGGCGACCGGGGCTGGTTGGATTGTAGGTGCGAATTCCCATGGAAGCACGACTGCCCTTAGAACAGATTGATCTTGAAATCGGACTTGAGTGTGACGATCGCCTTCTTCCAGGCCTTCGTGCTGGTCCGCCGCATCCGACTGCGACGCATCTTGCCGATGCGGTTTTGAACCGCAACCTTCTCGACCTTGACGTTGAACAGTTCTTCGACGGCCCGGCGGATGTCAGCCTTGGTGGCCTCCGTCACGACCTCGAACGTGTAGGCATTGTGACGCGTCGCTCGGTGCATGCCCTTCTCCGTGACTAACGGACGAAGAATGACATGATGCGGCGCCAGCCGTGGTGTGAATGCCGGGGGTGGGGGCAGTGGAACGGACATGGCTTATTTCTCCTTCTTCGCAGTCCGCGTGGCGACCTTGCGAGCCACACTCCGCTTGGCTGTCGCTGCACCAACCGCCTTTTCAGCCTTCGGAGCACGCCGAGCAGCGGGCTTCTTGACGGCACCAGCAGCCTTCGAAGCTGCCACCTTGGCGACCGACGCACGAAACGCATCGATGGCCGCAGTGGTCATCACCACAGCGCGAGGCTGCAGCAACGACCAGGCGTTCAGATCAGCGACAGGCGCCACCGAAACACCGTCGATGTTGCGGGCGCTCTTCCACAGCATGTCGTCATGCGCGGCAGGCGACACCAGAACCGTCCTCTCGGCAATGCCGAGCGTCTTGAGCAACTTCGCGACGACCGCCGTCTTGGGTGAGCCCAGATCAAACCCGCTGACGAGTTTCACCTCATCGTCGGCCAACCGGGCAGCGAGCGCCATCCGCGTGGCTGCACGCAACGCCTTCTTCGGCATCCGCCAGCCGAAGTCACGCGGTCGCTTGGCGAAAATGTGACCGCCACCACGACGCGTGCCGCTCCGCCGCGCACCGGCACGGGCGTTGCCCGTGCCCTTTTGCTTGTACAGTTTCTTCGTCGAACCAGCGACCTCGCCGCGGTTCTTCGTGCGAAAGGTCCCCTGCCGCTGATTCGCCTGATACATCACTACGGCATCGTGCAACAACTGCTTGTTCACAGAAGGAGCCAACTCTGCCGGATCGATTTCGTACGACCCGACCTGCTTCCCACTGATGTCGTATACGGCAAGATTCACTTGGCACCCGCCTTCTTCTTGGCGCCACCAGCGGGAGCCGGCCCACCGCGACGCTTGACCTTATTGGTCTGCCGCACCACGACATAACCACCATTGGGACCAGGCACGGCCCCACGTACGAGCAGAAGATTGTTTTCGAGATCGATCCGCACGAGCTTGACGTTCCGCATCGTCGACCGCTCATTGCCAAACCGACCGGCCATCCGCTTGCCCTTAAAGACACGACCAGGCGACGTGTTCATGCCCGTGCCGCCCTGATGGCGATGGACTTTCTTCACGCCGTGGCTCGCTCGCTGGCCACTGAAGCCGTGCCGCTTCATGACGCCCGCGGTACCCCGGCCCTTGGTGGTGCCGACGATATCAACGAAGTCGACGCCCTCGAAGAGGTCAACCGTCAGCACGCCACCCACCTCGACGCCTGAGTAAACCCCACGGAGCTCGCGCACAAAACGCTTCGGCTCGCAGTCGGCCTTTGAAACAGCCACGACACCGGCTTCGGCAGCACGCTTCGAACGACGGCTGTCGAGCTTGGCAACATGGCCGCGAACAGCACGGCTCGCGAGCCGGCGAGGCTTGTCGAGAAAGCCAATCTGCACGGCAGCGTAGCCGTCGCGATCAACCGACCGCACCTGCGTCACCGCACACGGCCCAGCCTCGATCACAGTGACCGGCACCACGGCGCCATTGGCATCAAACACCTGCGTCATCCCGACCTTGCGGCCCAGGAGGCCCTTACGGCCAGCCCCCGCAGAGGCAGGAGCGGAATCAGCCTTCGTTTCTTCAGCCATATGCATCGCCATCGAGACAGCTCTCCAAGCGGTCGGTCGCATTCCTGCACCCGACGCTGATTCCATCTCGCGATCACGCTCGAAGCCGTTGGCTGCGGGAGCACTTGGGCACTTCGCCCCAAGCCTTACCCACAACGCCTTCCAAGCATGCCGTGTCGTGCGCTCCTAAAAGTGGTGAACTGTGTGTGAAACCAAAGCAAAACGAAACGAATCGAAAACCTGCGTGCCGACCTCGCCCATCACTCTGACTACCGCGACGAGGCCTTGATCTTGATATCAACTCCGGCAGGGAGGCTTAACTTATTGAGGGCCTCGATCGTCTTGGCGGTGGCCTGGACGATGTCGATCACCCTCTTGTGCGTGCGAATTTCGTACTGCTGCCGGGCTTTTTTATCGATGTGAGGACTTGAAAGAACCGTGTACCGCTCGATCCGCGTCGGCAGCGGGATCGGGCCGTGCACCTCGGAGTTGGTCCGCTTGGCGGTGTCAACGATCTCAGCGGCGCTCTGGTCGAGCACCACGTGGTCGTACGCCTCCATACGAATTCTGATGATTTCTTGAGTCGGACCGGCCACGCAAAAACTCCAGTACGGTCGGATCGAAACGGAACAACTGTCACAGGCAAACGGTTACAACAAGCAATTCGGCGGCTTCTCATCGCACGCCTCACAGGCTTTTTTGCCCGGCAGGACCGAAGAAAGCCTCCGAAAAGGCTCGCTACTGCGACACACTCCGGCGGCCTTCAGGCACCGCGGGGAGTCGCTGCGGATGAAGCACGGAATCTATGATCGTCGCAGGCCGGTGTCAACACACTGCTTTTCTGCGGCCAAATCCCGCCGCTGCAGGGCTTTTCCACTGTGCATCCTGCTTTCCATCCCGTTGGCGTCGCAGAAGTCCACGAAAAAAGCCCCCGGCGGAAGCCGGGGGACTCCGGTGCGAAATCCCAGCCCGCGTGCCATTTCAATCCGGTATCGCCCAACGGCCCGGCGTCCCCGGACTCCCGTCCGGGGCTTTGTGGGAGTCACGCTACATGAAATTCTCGGCTGTTTCAGCCGTTGCAGGACCGTACTTGAGCGGAGACATGGTGAAACTCGCCCGCCCCTGGCTCACGCTCCGCACGGCCGCCGAGTAGCCGAACATGCTCGCCAGCGGCGATTCGGCCGTCAATACGGTCATCCCGCCTCGAATTTCGG
>CANETO010000312.1 GCA_947440895.1 Planctomycetaceae bacterium
GCGATCCGTGCCGTCATCGCGTCGAGCCGGTCGGTGATGACCGTCGCGAGCATCCTTCCGCCGCCATCGGCCCGCACCGCGTCACACGCTTGCCGCAGGGATGCGGCAGACAGATCGTCGGCATTGAAGTCGATGCCCTTGTATCCGTTGAGTTGAAGGTCGAAAGGCTGCATACCTCCGCTACCTCCCGGCGACGGCATCGACCTGCCGCAGAAGGCTCGCGGCCTCGCGGTCAATCACAAGATGGCAATTGACGTGTTGCTGGAGGATCGATGCGGGCACGGCAGGCGTAACCGGCCCCTCCACCGAGGCCGCAACGGCCTCGGCCTTGCGCCGGTCGGGCACCGAGCAGACGATCGTCCGCGTGGCGAGGATCCGCCGCACTGACATCGAAATCGCATGCGTGGGCACGGCGGCCAGCGACGGAAACCACCCCTCGCCCACCTGCTGCTGACGGCACCGCTCGTCGAGTCCGACGACGAGGTACGGCCGCTCGGTGTCGAAATCGGCGGGAGGATCATTGAAGGCGAGGTGGGCATTTTCGCCGATGCCGATCATCGCCACATCGAAGGCTGTTGTCGGCACGAGCGCGGCAAGCCGGTCACATTCGGCGTGCGGATCGGACGTGAGGCCGTCGAGTTCATGAAATGCCAGCGGCTTGGCCGGAAGCCGCTGGATGAATCGCTCGCGCAGAAACCGTCGAAAGCTCGCCGGGTGCTCGGGGTCGAGACCAACGTATTCGTCGAGGTGAAAGACGGTGACCCGATTCCATGGGACCGCTGGCGCGGCGGTCAACGCCGCGAGCACTTCGAACTGCGACGATCCCGTGGCGACGACGAGCGTGGCCGACCCGTTGCGGGAGCACGCGGCGCACAGTGCGTCGGCGGCAATCCCGGCGGCAACGCTGCCGAGAGACAGGCGATCCTCTTGAATAGAAATCCCGAGTCCGGACACGGCAGCACATCTCCGTTGATGAGGGCGAACCCTGTTCCAAGAATCCTGCTGCGGTGTATCGTGCGACGTCGAGGGACAAGTTGCCCGTTGGGGGAAAACCTTTCCGCGATCGACAGTAGCTCTTTCATTCTTCGTGCTCGTCGAATCCGATCGCGCGCGGTATCGATGTTCGGTGGAGCTTGAATCTCGGGACTATGACAATTTGCGTCTGGTTAGAAAATGGGGCACGGCCGCAGCGGCACGCAGTCGCTCATCATCGCGCTCGCCAGGCTTTCCGGCCGCGATTGGGGCGACGCGGTCTGATCCAGCCCGGAGCGCTCACTCCGCGACGGCAGTTGGCCGAGCGCCGCCAGGCCGCCGGACACCCTGCCAAGCCCGCCCGGGGGCTGCAGGGCATCAGCAACGTTTCACCAAACGGAGAGGGCGGGATTCGAACCCGCGGTCCAGCTTTTGACCGGACACGTCTTTAGCAAAGACGCGCATTCGACCGCTCTGCCACCTCTCCCAACACCGACAGAAACCAGCATGGACTGGAATCGAGCCGAGCGGTCTATTCTGGACCCCATCTGCCGGTCACGCAAGGAGGCTTCACGCGTCATGAGGATCACGAGGATTCTGGCCCGCCCGTTCTTGGCCGCCATGGTCGCCGCCGCCGCAGCAGCAGCTTCGACGCCGGCAGTTTTTGCCGCCGAACTGATGGCCGCTGCCCGCTTGAGCATTCGGGCCGACGACGCCAAGCGACACATCTCCGCCCTGGCCGATGACGCCCTCGAAGGCCGCGAAGGGGGCAGTCGGGGGGGGCGGGCCGCCGGGAGCTACGTCGTCAGCCACCTCGAAAAACTCGGCCTCGAGCCGGCCGGCGACAACGGCAGCTACTACCAGCAATTCGGCGGGATGCGGAACATCCTCGCGCTGGCCCGCGGCAGCGATCCGTCCGTGGCCCATGAACTGATCGTCGTCGGCGCCCACTACGATCACGTCGGCTATGGGAACTCCGGAAACAGCTACGGTCCCTTCGGCTTTGTCCACAACGGGGCCGACGACAATGCCTCCGGCGTCGCCGGCCTCATCGAAGTGGCCGAGGCCTTGCAGCATCTGCCGAACCGACCGCGTCGTCCCATCCTCTTCGCCTTCTGGGATGGCGAGGAGAAGGGGCTTCTCGGTTCCTACCACTTCCTGCGGGTACGGCCGGCGATGCTCGCTCCGATGTCGGTTGTCTTCTCCGTGAACCTCGACATGATCGGCCGGCTCCGCGGAGAACGTCTGGAGGTCTATGGGGCCCGCACGTCAGAGGGCCTGCGTACGGCGGTGGTGCGGTCCAATAATCGCCAGGGGGCAGCGCCCCTCGAGCTCACCTTCGACTGGGCAATCGAGGAGGACTCCGACCACTACCCCTTCATCACCGCCAAGATCCCCACCGTCATGTTTCATACCGGCCTGCACGATCAATACCACCGCCCCAGCGATGACGTGCAGCTGATCAACTTCGACGGTATCGAACCGGTCGCCCGCCTCACCCTCGACCTCGTGACCGAACTCGCCAATGAACAGAGAGCGCCGCGATCGTTTCGTCCCCAGTCCCGCAGCGAATCCGACGCCACCAAAAAGGCCCTCGAATCACAGGCCCACGGCGAGCTGGCCCCGGCAACCGCCCTGCAGCCGATCCAGACGGCCAACGGCCAGGTAACTCCCGCCGCCCCCCAGCGGCCTCGCTGGGGCATCGGCACCCGGGCGGACGCCGGAGAGCCGCTCAATCCGATTGTCGTGCGGATCAACGCCGGCTCTCCTGCGGCACTGGCAGGCCTGGCGCTCGGAGACCGGGTTGTCGCGATCGACGGCGGAGACGTCCTCAGTCAGGCGGACATGGTCACGAGGCTAGCAGCGGCCGGGGGCTGCGTTGCTCTCGACGTCGACCGTAAGGGCAGGATCGTGCGGCTCGAAATGAAGACTTCCGAGCAGACGACAGCAGCACCGTGACCGGTGGTGCCTCGGTGTACTACCGGGCGAACTGGCACCGCGTGATCAATCCTCGTCGTCTTCTTCCTCTTCTTCTTCCTCGTCGTCGTCTTCCCAGTCCTCGTCATCGTCTTCCCAGTCTTCATCACCCTCTTCGTCGTCGTCCTCTTCTTCGTCCTCTTCTTCGTCCTCTTCTTCGTCGCCCTCGTCCTCCTCCTCTTCGTCGTCTTCCTCATCGTCATCGTCTTCAACCTCTTCCCACTCGTCATCCTCTTCTTCGAGTTCTTCGTCCTCGTCATCCTCTTCCTCGTCATCGTCTTCATCTTCATCTTCATCGTCGTCGAAGTCGTCGTCCTCGTCCTTCGCCGTCACAACGGCAAGACGGTCGACTCCGGCCCCTGCTGCCGTATCGAAGAGATCCTCTGCCGCGAGCAGTTCCGGGAGTTCGCTCCACGAGAACACGTCAGCATTCAGCACTTCCTGATGGCCTCGGCCACTCGTCGCAATCGTCACGGCAATACCTCCTGAAGTCTGTTCACCCTTGCGGCTGCGGCACTGCGAGCTTGGCGACGGGTGAACAAAAGGACGGAACGGAAGA
>CANETO010000313.1 GCA_947440895.1 Planctomycetaceae bacterium
CACGAGGGAGTTGGTGGCTGAGTTACGGGCGCGGTTGGCGTAGACGCGAGGCAAGGACACGTTGGACACTTGTCGCCACAGGGGGTGACGGAGTTCGACCCGTGGCCACGAGTTTTTAACTTGTGGAATCGGTGCCGGGGGCATGGACAAGTTGAAAACTTGTCGCCACGAGGGAGAGAGGGGGCATGGACAAGTTGGAAACTTGTCGCCACGGGGGGCGATTATGCCGGAAGGACTGATTATGCGGCCGGTTCGCGACAAATCCGCGACGAAATCCTGCGCCGGCGGGTAGGCTGCGGGGTAGGGTGAAGGTGGACGTGCGTTGTTTGCGCAACCGGCACTTCTTACCACTCGGAGCCCGGGTTCTGTCCCGCCCTCCCGCAGCACCTGATTCGAAACCCGTTCCCGGGATCCTCCCAGCCCGATGCCGCGCCGCCGTTTTCTCCGCCGTGCCGACCCCTTGTCGTGGGCAGTTGTGCTCGCGGCTGCGGTTGTCTCATGGACAGGCTGGGCCGCCGGGGCCGATACGAACTCGCCGCCAACGGTTCGGGAGTCGATGCCCGAGATCTATTACCTTCAGAATGACTCGGGCCGTCTCGTGCCCGTGCCCGGCTTCCGCTATCGCGATTTTGTCGACCTGCTCCGGATCAAGGAGGGGCTTCCCGGGCTCCCTGAGCCGCCGCCGGCTGTCTTGGAAAAAGCTGTTCTGCGAGCCACCGTGACCTCTTCGGCGAGCGAGGTTCCGGCTGGCGAGAATGGCACAGCAGCCACACCAGCGCAGCCATCGACCTGTGAGGTGACGGTTGAACTCACGGTCCGGCAGTCCCGCAGTGGCTGGGTGAGCCTGCCGCTTGCCCTCGACGGGCTCTTGATGACCCAAGCACCGCGGTACGAGGGGCCGGGCCGGATGCTCTTGGCGGCTGAGCCCCCGGGCGTCGCTCTGCCGCAGCAGGGAGGCTATCGCCTCTGGATCACGGCGGTGAGGGACGCGACCGACGACGTGATCAGGCACTCGATTGTCCTCACGGGAAACATCGCGGTCGATGCCGCTCGCGACCACGAATCAGTCACGCTGCAGATGCCCCGG
This sequence comes from Planctomycetaceae bacterium, assembly GCA_947440895.1. Classification (GTDB taxonomy): domain Bacteria; phylum Planctomycetota; class Planctomycetia; order Pirellulales; family UBA1268; genus CAMCQY01. The sequence goes on from CANETO010000313.1 coordinate 1,088, forward strand.
GCGACGGCCTCGCTGGTGGAACTGAAGACACCGCGGATCGAGCCGGAGGTGTCGGTTCGCCCGCCAGCACTGCCGCCACAGATCGAGACCGAGTCCGGCGGTGCCGGCAGTATCGTCAGGCTCGTGGGCCTCGCCGGCACGGCGACCATCCGGATCGGTGCCAGTCGGAAAGGCGTCGGGGGCGAGTCGATCAATGCCGAGACGACCAGGGCCGCGGTGCCCGAGGCGATGGTCGAAAGCCTCGTGCGGATTGATGGTCGCGTGGCGATCACGGAGGCAGGCATTCGTCTCGACAATCTTCCCGCCGATGCCACGACCATCCGCGTGACGCTCCCGCCGCGGGCCACGCTGAGGAGTATCCGCAGCCCGTCGGCGCTGGTCGCCTTGGAAGGGGCCGATGACCAACCACAGGCGGTGATTCGCATCGATCGCGGAGCCGATGGCCACAGCCTCGTGGAACTGGAATGCGAGAGGCCCGTCGATTCGACCGGCCGCGAAGCCTTCGAACCACTGGGATTCGCCGTGGAGAATATTCCTCAGTGGCGGCAGTGGGGCCGGGCCAGTCTTGTGGTGGAAGGGGATTGGCAGGTGGAGTGGGATGCGGTGGGCAAGAATCGGCGTATCGATCCGCCTCTCTCCGCCCGTCGGCCGGGCTTCGTCGCTGCATTCGCCTACGATTCGCAGCCCGCGCGGCTGCCACTCCGCGTGCTGCCCCGTGGCAGCCGTGTGGTGATCGAACCGGAATACCGCTACGACGTTTCCGCCACCCGGGTGTCGCTCGATGCCCGGCTGCGGGTCTCGGTCCGGGGAGCGCCCGTATCCCAGATCGTCCTGACGATCGATGACTGGGAGGTCGATGAAGTCGGTCCGACCACTGTGGTCGACTCGGCGGCGGTCTCGTCGGAGGGGGGCAGGCTGGTCATCCCCTTCGTGCAGCCGCTGTCAGGAGATGCCATCGTGGAAATCCGCGGAGGCCGGTCGCTCAGCCGCGACAGCAGTCGGGTGGCCTGGCGGATTCCGTCACCGCAGGCCGATCTCGTCGGTCCCGCTGCGGTCATCATCGCCGCACAGAGCGACATCGAACTGATGCCCGATGCCGAAGGTGTTCGGGGACTTGTGCGACAATTGACGCCAACCACGATGCGGTCCGATGCCGACAGGGTCGCGCTCGTCTACCGACTCGACGGCTCGGACGGCAGCTTTGAGGCGACGCGGCGGTTTCTCCCGCGTCGCGTCGACGCCTCGATCACGGCCCAGGCCGACATCGACGAAACGGATTCGATCGTGCGGGAGACGATCCGCTACGACGTCGCCCACGTGCCGCTGGAGTTTGTCACGTTGGCCGTGCCCGCGGCAGTGATGCAAACTGGCACGCTCGAAGTGCGGCAAAACGGTCTGCTGCTCAACCCGGAGGAAGACGCGCAGGGCAGCACGTCGGCCGTGCTGGAGGTCGCTGGTCCGGCCGCCGAGCCCGCCGCAGGTCTGCCGCTGCCGATCGTGCGTCTGCGGGCCATGTTGGCGATGCCGTTGCTGGGGGCGGGAGACGTGACCGTGCAGTACGAACTCCCGACGCCAACCATCGCCCCGGAGTCGACTGTGGCGGAGGATCTGCCGCTGGTGTTGCCGGTGGCCACCAGAATCGCCCGCCAGTCAATTGCGCTGACCGTGCCGGAGACCCTGTCGATCGACGTCCGTGGTGACGCCTGGAAACGCGACGTCGTCTCGCTGGGATCGATTGCCAGCCGGACATGGACCTCGGCCCGATCGCAGGAGGTCGTGCCGTTGGCCATCTCCGCCCGGAAGCGGTCGTCGCAGGGCGATACAGTGGTTGAGGCGTCCTGGCTCCAGACGAAGTTGCTCGGCGACAGGCGGGAAGATGTCTATCGCTATTGCGTGATCAGTTCGGCTGACCAGATCACGCTGACGCTGCCCCCCGATTTCGCGATGCCCGTCGACGGGCCGCTCGGGGGCACCTCCACCGCGACCGCTGAGGACGCGTTGGTCGAGGTGAGACTGAACGGACAGCCGCTGACAGGAGCGGCCCGCTCCGCCGGTCGCATCGTCATCGACCTGCCTCAGCGTGCCGGCAACCCGGCATGGCTTGTGGAAGTGGTCACCAGCAGGAAGCGGGATGGGTGGCCTGTGCCGTTCGGCGGTCTGATCGGGATGCCGACAGCCGTGCCCCTGCAACCGCTTGAGTTCGCCACGGGCACACTCCAGCGGCGGTTTTACTGGGAGCTGTTGCTCGAACCCGATGTGCACCCGATCGGGCATCCTGTTGGTTGGACATCGCAGCAAACCTGGCAGTGGGGACCATTTGGGCTGCGCCACGTGCCCGTGATCTCCCGTGATGCACTGCGGGCGTGGTTGACCGCGAGTTACGGTTCACCGCCGCCGACGGCCACGCCCGTTGG
>CANETO010000314.1 GCA_947440895.1 Planctomycetaceae bacterium
AAACCGTCCGTACTGTGAACGATGTGCGGTCAATCAGGCAGGGACGGTCGAAACGACCGAACGGTACCTCGGAGATTCGGCTCAGAGGCCAAAGGCTTTAGTGCCAAAACGTTCCAGCGGCCCTACGTTCCACGTGAACGGTTGGGAAACCGGAAGAAGATCCCGGGGGGAACTTTTAATAGCCCTCTATCTCGAAAAATCTTTCAAATGAAAAATCTTTCGGGGATTCCTCGGGAGCGACACGGCGGCTGAGCCGCTGCTGAAAACCCCATCGCAACGTGTCGAGGAGAAGTATCCTCCGACTGGGCCGGAATGTCAAGCGGCGGAGCGGCCGAAAGCCTAGGACACGCCCCGCAAAGATAGGGGGCATAGTCAAAGCCGGCCGACTGTTTTCTGGACCAAATCAGCAGCGGCGGCCTTTTCGACGCGATTCCTGCGACCGTTTCGACCGATACATCTTTCGAGTCTGAAGGCGGACAGATCAGACAGAGCACAAGGTCCGCCTCCTGAATGGCAGCCCACCAGGCGTTGCTGTTCGGGCCAGTTGTTCCCTGAGGCTGGAGTGATGTCTTCCACCTGTATGGTGATCCCAATGCAAATCCCATCGCAAATCTGCCGCCTGCTGGCCATCGTGGCCCTCATGACCCTACCGTCTGCGTGGGCGTCCACTGCCTCCGCCGCAGTGGCGTGGCATGCCGATATCGCCACCGCCCGCCGCGCCTCCGAGGTCAGCCAGCGACCGGTGCTTGCCATCTTCACTGCCAGTTGGAGTTCGGCGAGCACGACCCTCGATCGAACGACGCTCGCCAGCGACGAAGCCGTCGCCCTCATCACAGCCTGTTTTGAGCCAGTCTGCGTGGATGTCGACGAGAGTCCTGAAGCCACGCGTCGACTGGGCATCACGAAGGTGCCAACCGCCTGCATCCTCTCAGCGGATGATCAGGTGCTCTCGAAATTCGAACTCCCCCAGACGCCAGCCGACTTCGTTGCGGCTGCGGCGCGGGCGGCGCAGGAGGCGGCCTTTGCGTCTGCCGCTGCATCACGATCCCAGGCCCATGCCTCGGCGACAGAGTCGGCTGCCGGCGTGCGGACCTTTGCAGATGGCTCCAGAGGCGGATCGGGGTCGTTCGTTGGGTTTGGGAGCGACGCCGGAACGATCCGGCAGACGGCCCCTCGCGCCGAGGTGTGGGGAACGGTGCCGCCTGGTGGCCCGGCTCTCAATGCCGTCGCCGCCAAGGTGCGGCGTCTCTCCGACTTCGCCAGTACCGACGCTTCCTCCACCGTTATTACGAATCCGGCCATCGCCGAATCGTTCCGGGACACCGCTGTCGACCAATTCTCCGCCTCTCCCGCGGTGATGCCGCGCCAAGCCGAATCAAGCCAGACCGTTTCTGCGCCGGCTACTGAGATGGCCACGGCGGCGCCGCCGGCTGTTACGGCCCCTGCTGACACGACACCGCCGACGGGCCCGGCCACGGTGGCGTTCGTCAATCCGACTGAGACAACGGCCACGTCGCCCCCCGTCACCGCCCCCGCAGGCTTCGCGGCGGGCGGCCAGGCGACGCAGTCACCGCTGGCCATCGAGCCCTCTCCCACGGCCCCTTCGAACGCAACTGCGGGATCGGCGCCCTGGCTGGGTACGCCGCAGCAAACACAGCCGATCTCAACGCTGGCGACGGCTCAGGCCGCGGCCACGGCAGCGATTCCGCCAGCAGCATCGGCTCCTCGGCCTGCTGTAGAACCCCAGCCGTCCACAACTGAACAGGCAACCGCCGGCGCCGCTGCCACACCGCTGGCCGAGACCAAGCCGGAGAAGCCCGCCACCGCCACCTCGTCGCTGCTCGCGGCACTTCAGAAACCGTTCAGCCTATTCACGACGAAGCCGACGTTCGGCAAGTCGACTCCCAAGAGCACGACCCAGGCCGCCAGTGCCACGCCTGAGACAACAACGCCCGAGACAACCACGGCTGCGGCCACGCCAGCCGAGCCCGACACCTTCGGCTCGATGCCGGTCGGCCTCGAGGGCTATTGCCCGGTCACGCTCGCAGAACGCGGTGCCTGGGTCGAGGGCCGCGCCCAGTGGGGCGTGCGGCACCGCGGACGCACCTATCTCTTTGCCAGTGTCGACCAGCAGAAGGCCTTCCTGGCCGACCCTGACCGGTATGCTCCGGCACTCTCCGGCGACGATCCCGTGCTGGCATTCGACGCCGGCAAGAGCACGCCCGGCCAACGCCGCTACGGGGTCACGTATCAGTCGCGGACCTATCTCTTCACATCGCCGGAAACCCGCGACGCCTTCGCCGCCAATCCCCAGCGGTATACCTCCGGGGCCATGGTTGCGGAGAACCGCGGGCCGGCCAACGGGCCGGTCGTCCGCTGAAGCGTGCCGAGTGCTGACGCGTCACTCTTGCCGAGTCCAGCCACGGCTGCGTGCGACGGCGGTCTGCCAGCGGGCGAGTAGCCGTGTGCGGGACTGTTCTGCGAGCCTCGGCTCAAAGACCCGCTCCACTCGCCGCGCCTCCTCGACGGCGGTCTGATCTGGAAAGAACCCCGTCGCCAGCCCCGCCAGCAGCGCCGCGCCCAGGCTCGTGGACTCGAGCACCGTGGGCCGTTCCACCGGCAGGCCGAGGACATCAGCCTGCATCTGCATGAGCAGATCGTTGCTGCTGGCACCGCCATCGACCCGCAGGCGGCTGAGGCGGACGCCCGCATCCTGCTGCATGCAGTTCACGACATCCGCCACCGACAGGGCTATCGACTCAAGCGCCGCACGGGCAATGTGCGCCCGGCTGGTGGCCCGTGAGAGACCGATCATGAGGCCGCGGGCGCAGGGATCCCAATGGGGTGCTCCCAGGCCCGTCAGTGCGGGCACGATCATCACGCCGCCGCTGTCCTCCACGCTCCGAGCCAGCGGCTCGATCTCGCGGGGGTGCTCGATCATTCCCAAACCGTCGCGGAGCCAGCCGACGAGGCTGCCCGCCACGAACACCGACCCCTCCAGAAAATAGTCCGTTGCCACTGAGGCGGCCGTTACCTCGCCACCCCGAACAGTGCATGCCGGCGTGGTGAGCAGTCCGTGGCGACTGGCGACCGGTTCATGCCCGGTCGCAAACATCAGGAACGCGCCGGTGCCGTAGGTGGTTTTTGCATCGCCCGGACGGACGCAACCCTGGCCAAACGCTGCCGCCTGCTGATCGCCGGCGCAGCCCGTGATCGGGATCGGCGCTCCCAGCCAGTCGGCGTCGGTCACGCCGAAGAAACCGCTCGACGGCCGCACCTCCGGCAGGATCACCTGCGGCACGCCGAACAGCCCGCAGAGTTCGTCGCTCCACTCGAGCCGATGAATGTCGAACAGCAGCGTACGACTGGCGTTGGTCACGTCGGTGGCATGCACGCGGCCGCCAGTAAGCCGCCAGATCAGGAACGTATCGACCGTGCCAAAGAGGATCTCGCCCGCCTCGCACCGCGACCGCAGCCCCGGCAGCGTCTCCAAGAGGTG
>CANETO010000315.1 GCA_947440895.1 Planctomycetaceae bacterium
ACCAGGCAATCGATCCCAGCCCTGCGGGCACGGCGTAGCAGATTCACGATCACGACACGGTCCTCCAGAAGAACGACGGCAGATGTGACAGCCCGGCCGGACGGACTCGCCTGGCGGGAAGCCGGAATCCTAACAGAAGGGCAGGGGCCCGGCACACCTGCTCGTTTCCGGCCGCCGGGTCGCGAAACCCCCAGATGCTGAGCATGCCATAGACCGACGAACCAATGCGGCGGGATGTCACGCGGACCGTCTCTTCAGAACACTTTGAAAACGTGTTCCCACGACGACCATGTTTTTCGTGACGTCAAAAGGCCAGGTTCTCGGACCGGGTGGGAGTGGCACGAGGATCGACCGGCACCGGCAGGCGGTTGGTCCGCACTGAGTCCATCTGGAGGCCCATCAGATCCATGAATGGTTCGATGGCCATGGTCTTGATGCCCAGCTGCTTCGCTGCTTCCAACTGGCGGCTGCGGTCTTCCTTCTCCTTCGCGGTCCACTGCTTCCGAGCGGACTGGCCTTCGGCATCAGGGCCCTTGATCTTGGGCACGCCAGCATCCACGACCATCGTCGTCGTGGGCGTCACCATGTCACCGACGGTCCCGCCGATTCGCTGAACGAGCTGTTCCAGACGGCTCCTGTCGGCATCCGGGGTGCCACCGAGTTGCACGAACCCCACGATGACGACCTCCAGCGGCGTGCCGGGCGACCAGAGGCTCGTCGCCACAACGTCACCGGGGATGATTGGATCGGTGATCGAATCCTGTCGCACCCGGCAGCGGACGAGCGAGTCGCTCTCGATCGCCACCACCTCCACCACGGCCTTCTTGCTGGCGAGTTGGGGCTGCGGATCGGTGGGGTCATAGACGTTGAACTGCAGTCCGGCCCGCAGGCCCGTCGTTGCCCCGCAGGCAACGAGCACGGTGCGATCGAGTTCGTTGACCGACAGGATGCGGCCGTCGAATCCGTCCACGCGGTCATCCTTCGGTGTGGCGGCGAGCACGGTTTTCTGAAGCGCCGGATCGGCCACGCGGAGTTGGGCGATGACCTTGTTGAGCCGGGCAATCGTCCGCTCCCGCTCCTTCATCTCCTCCAGCATCAGGGCCACTCGTCGTTCATCGCGGCCCTCGTCGTCGGCCACCTTCCCGCCCTCGGCCGCCGTATCAGCCGGCCAGCTCTTGCGCCGATCCACCGAGAGATAGGACTGTGCCTTTGCGATCTCCTCGCCGAGCAGCGAGTGCCGAAGGGCCCGGGCGTTGGCTTCGTTCCGCTCGGCCTCGAGCGACTTGATCTGGCTGGCGCTCTTCTGCTCGTAGTCCTGCTTTTCCTTCTGCAGTTTCTCGAGTTCGTCCTGGGCGGCCTGTCTCGAAGCGGTCAGATTCGCCAGGTCTTCAGCCTGTTTTTTCTCGAGCTGTGCCTTCTCGGCGGCGAAGCGGTCCTTTTCGGCCTGCACGGTGTTCATCGAGGCATAGTGTTTGTCGACCGACGTGGAGAGCCACTTCACGGCGTCGCTGTAGGTCGGCTGCAGCGATTCCTGCTCCAGATACTTGCCATAGACATCGTCGACGGCCTGCTTTTTCCACTTTTCGAGGATGTCTTTATTCGTCGCTTCCTCGGGGAGGCCGAGCACGTCCTTCACGAGAACGAGCCGGTTTGTCTCTGCCTCCGTCCGCTTTTTGATCTCCTCGCCAGCCTTGGCCTCAGCGGCCTCCTTTAGCTTCAGGTTCTCGTCCGCTTTCTTGAAAAAGAGGTACGTCGTCACGGCCAGGATGAACGTCAGCATCACGAACACGATCAGCGCGATGCTGAACGATTGGACGGCGTTCGAATTATTGGCAGCCATTGAAGCCTCTTCCCCCGACCATGCGACGATCCCGTGCGAGCAGACCCTCGCTCAACATCGACTCTGGGAACCGCGATGATTCACGCCACTCCGATTGTAGCGGTCAGGCAACGTGTGAGCCGCCGCCTGCCAGCCCGTTCCAGGCGACCGGCCTGCCCGTTTCCGAGGCCATCCTGCCCATCACCGCCAGCAGCGTGCTGCGGCACATGGAGGCACCGTCGTGGGCGACTTTGCCAGACAGAACCCCTCCCACGAGTGTCTCCATGGTGATCCGGTACCTCGCCGGCCCCGGTGTCGATTCCGTCGCCCACTGCCGCCGTCCGGCCATGGTCCCCCGCACCAGATCGCAGATGCCGGTGGAGCCGGTCACGACCTCCACGATCCTGTCGCAGGAACGCTCGCGGCGATCGATCGAGGCCTCGATCGTCTGGCCGTCGGCAAAGGTGTACCGAACGGCTGTGGTTGCGGCACAGTCGCCGATGGCCCCGGTCGACGGAGAGCCCGTGCCGCGGGCTGAGCCCAGGAACGTTGGCGTATCCAAGCCGATTGGCTCGGCAAACACCGGCGACAGATCCCCCAGAATCCATGCTGCCCGGTCGATGGCCTGCACATGCTGCTCGACGAAGTGACCGCCAGAAAATCTGGCGAAGGAGATCCAGTTGGCCAGCGGCCATTCGCCAGGCTCGCGGCCGCTTTCCAAGGGCTTTCGCCACGGCAGGCCGATGGCCGCGTGAGTCTGGACCGAGCGTGGCCGTCCGATGGCGCCGTCATGGATCCGCGTCACGAGTTCCACAGTTCGTGGATCGCGCCGGAAGCAGAATCCCGACACGAGCGCGAGCCCGGCGGCCCGGCTCCGGGCGGCTGCTGCGGCCGCCCGCACCACTCCCGCGACATCGATCGCCACCGGCTTCTCGCAATAGACATGCTTGCCCGCGGCCACCGCAGCCTCCAGATGCAGCGGCCGCACATGCGGCGGTGCGGCGAGCAGCACCAGATCGACGCCGCTCTCGATCACGCCGCGGTATGACTCGGGCCCGACAAAGCACCGTGCCGGCGGGCAGTCGAACCGATCACCGGCGCGATGGCCGAGCACTTCGGCAGACGACGCGAGCTGGTCCGCGAAGCGATCGCCAATCGCCACCACCCGCACCGCCGGATCGGCTTCAAGAGCCTGGAGTGCCGCGCCGGTGCCACGGCCGCCGCATCCGATCAGGCCGACGCGGAGTCGCTGGTCACCGGCCGCGAACAGTCCACCCGTCGGCAGCGTGCCGACGGCGGCGCACGAGGCGGCCACGGTACCGCCGAGGAACGATCGTCGTGATGTTTCAACCGGCAGTGCGGTGCTCCGGCGGCCGGCAATCCGTTGGGGATGGGCAGCGGTCACAAGCGTGTTCAGCGGCATGTCGCGGGTCTCCTGGGCGGTGGGGCAACGGGCAGATGCGTTCTGCAGCCATGACGAACGCCGGCAGTTTACGGCGTCGCGCAGCAGTCAGGCAAACCGTGCTGTTTCAGCGTGGCGTCGTCCGCAGGCGAGACAGGTATTTGAATACCGACTCCTCCAGGACTGTCGGCGATGTCCCGAAGGCGGTCGTGAAGTCGCGAAGCCTTTCTTCCGGCGAATCATCAGCCAGCGGCTCCTTGCGGGAGATCGCCCGC
>CANETO010000316.1 GCA_947440895.1 Planctomycetaceae bacterium
CCGTCGCTTTTCGGTCCGCGCCAGAGAATTGCGGGCAGCTTGTCGACTCTGGCGTTTTCCCTGGTCCGGCTTTGCTGCCGGAACAGGCCACGGCTCGGCGGCAGGAAGGCGATCGCTCACGCCAGTGGCGGGGTGCTGGGCTCAGAGGAGAGCCGGCCCTGGGATGACACGACGGACAGATCCGTGGGCGACAGGCCCGCCCGTTTCTGCCGCTGCATCTCCCGCCAGACATAAATGCCGAACGAACTGATCAGCGTGAAGGGCATCGCCAGCATGATGAGGATGCTGTAGAAGTAGCCCCGCGCCACGTTCAGCCCTTCGGGATCGGACGTGTTCACCGCGTCCTTGCAGTTCGGGCAGCCGAAGGCATCGCCGGCGACGAGTAGACAGGCGAGGAGCACCGTCCCCACCAGAATCAATCGCAGCGGAACCAGACGCATTGCGGCATGTTTCCAGCTGTGGCGGGTGACGAACGGCGATGACGTGTGGGCCATGGCACAAACTCCGGGGCTATCCCGTGTGGCAGGGTTCGGCTCAGCCAGCGGCAGCCGCTCCCGCTGCCTCCATCATAGGCTTCGGAGGCCTGCTGGGGTAGAAGTGGTAGAGCATCAGGTAGATCACCACCCCCGTGATCGAGACATAGAGCCAGATCGGCATCGTGATTCTCCCGAGCCGCCTATGGGACTCCCAGCGGCCTTTGAGGGCCAGCCAGAACATGGCGATGGCCAGCACGGGAACGGTCACCGCCAAGAGGATGTGGGTGATGAGGATCGCGAAGTAGATGATGCGTGCCGTCCCCTGCCCCGCGAACGGCACGTGACCAACCAGGTAGTGGTAGGTCAGATAGCTGATCAGAAAGAGCGTCGAGACCGCGAAGGCCGAGATCATCGCCGCCCGATGTGCCCGCCACTGACCTCGGCGGATGAAGATCCAGCCGGCGGCCAGCAGCAGCGTGGCCACTGTGTTGAGGACGGCGTTCACGGTTGGCAGCCAGAGGGCCGCGGCATCGAGGCTCATTCCGCGGGCACTCCCACCGGGGCTGATGCGGCCGCGGATCCGGCGGGTTCGTCGAGCACGTCACGGATCAGTTTTTCGAGCAGTTGCACACGGTCCGGCTGGAGCAGGTGGTAGCTACCCCGCAGCCTCCCCTCCCGGTCGAAGACGACGCCTCGCTCCGAGTGCACACCCACCTCGGCAGGCAGCAGGAACGTGCCGTTGGCGATCTGCTTGATGGTGTCCATGTCGCCGGTGAGAAACTTCCAGCGGGCCGGATCGGCCTCGAAGCGGTCGGCATACCGCCGCAGCGATTCGGGCGTGTCGTTGTCGGGGTCACACGTCACGCTCACGGCCATGAAGTCAGGGTCGGGAATGTGCCCGAGGATGTCCGCGATCGCCTGATTCTCTCGAAAACAGGGCCCAGGGCAGTTGGCAAAGAACACACTCGCCAGCCAGACCTTGCCACGCAGGGATGCCGAGTCGAAGTCTTTACCGCTGCGCTCCGTGAGGGTGAACGGCGCAGCAACGGCACCGGGCGGCATCCGCTCCGGCGCCGGCAGCGGCGCCTCGTCGCGAGCGGCCGGCTCGGCCGTGGCCGATGGTGCGGCAGCCCCGTTCCTGTCGACCTTGCTACAGCCGAGGCACGCCAGCACAAGGAGCCCGCCCACCACCCAGCCGCACGGGATGTTGCTGGGCAGTCTGAACACTGGTGTTGAACTCATCGGATTCACAGGCGGCATCGTTCGCGACTGTTGGAGGAGCCGGGGGTCGGGGGAAGCCGGAGCGAGTCGGGCTATCCTGCCCTCGAGTCGGAGGCTTTCACCGCCCCCGGCGGCTTGGGCAACCCGACCCTTGAGGATTGCAAACTAATGAGCCTCAGGCTCGGCGAGAACCTTCGCCTCTGCGGCCTGTTCCATCAGTCGCACGTCGGAGCCGCGAGCCATGTGCAACGCCCGCTCCTGCGAGACCATCCGATTCCGCATGCCGATGTCGGGCACCAGCATCAGGGCGAGGAAGATCGCCATCATGGCAGCGGGGATCGTGAGCACATACTTCCAGTTGGCCTCCCAGAAGACGTGCATGAAGAACAGCACCACGAGCAACGCTTTGGTGCACGACACCGCCATCATGAAGGCCCAGCCAACATGCGGCTGATCCCGCCACGGCCAATAAGGAGAATAGGTGAGGAACGACATCGTCGTCAGACCACAGAGCGCGACAAACACAAGCAGGTATTTGCCGATACCACCATGGCTGGCATGGCTGTCGTGATCACCATGCCCACCATGCTCGTGGTCGTCATGCGCCGGGATCTCTCCGACCCGGGTGATGGGGCCGTGGGCGTGGGCAGATGGGACGTCGTGATCGCTCATGGAAAACCTCTCGCAAAACTTCCGGACAGGCAGGAGTCAGAACAGCAAGGTCGGAACAGCAGGATCAAAACAGATAGAGCAGTGGAAACAAGAAGATCCAGACCAGGTCGACAAAGTGCCAGTACAGACCGGCGTTTTCGATCTTGCCAGCCTGCTTGGGTCCAAGCTTGTAGAACATCAGGATCGTGAACACGATCAGGCCGACGAGCACGTGGACGGCGTGGAATCCGGTGAGCAGAAAATAGGTGCTCGCCCACATGTTGCCACCTGGAATGACGGCGGGGAGCCTGAGCCACGGGAAGATGTCGTTGAGGCCGGTGGCATGGCCGTCGTGCCCGCCGTCGTGCGAGCCGCCCGGCCCTTCCGTCGGCAGCGGCATCACCTGATCTGCGACGACGGCCAGATCGAACGCCTGTTGTTCGGGGCTAGCGACCATCTTGCGGATTTGCTGAAGCCGTCCGCGGGCAGCGACTTGCTCGGCCGAAAGCTGGTCGGCCGGGGTGTCATCGAGTTCCTTGAGTTTGTCGATGATGGCCGGCTCTCCGAGCCGGGCCCGGACGGCGGAACCGTAGTAGAGGTCGGGCTTCTCATAAATCCGGCTGCGGGGGGACTGCGGGAAGATGCCGTGGGCAAACTTGGCCTGGTATTCGTAGCCCTTCACTCCCAGAAACAGGATGCCGAGCAGGAGGGTGAGGAGGATCCAGAACTTGGCGATGCTCGACTTATTGGCGCGGGCAAACTCCAGGGCCAGCACGATCGTCACGCTGGAACAGATCAGCACGAACGTGTTGAAGGCGCCGATCGGCTCGCTGAGATGCACGTGGTGCGGCTTGGGCCAGACCGGGGCGCCAAAGCGGAGCACGACGTAGCTGCCCAACAGCGCCGCGAAAAACATGATCTCGGTAGAGAGAAACAGCCACATGATCAGTTTGCCGCGGCTGAGAGGCAGGCCGGGCTGGTATTGCAGCACCGGACCGTGGTGGCCGTGGCCGTCATCGTGGCCGTCATCGTGGCCGCCAGAGTGGCCGCCAGAGTGGCCATCATGACCGTGCGGGATGGAAATCGCGGAGGCGTTCATGGTCGGGGCATTCTCGAGAGAATTCAGGGACG
>CANETO010000317.1 GCA_947440895.1 Planctomycetaceae bacterium
ACCCCCTAGCACGATCGATCCCACCGCGGAACGATTCGCGCCTGTAACGATCGCTGATCCGCCCATGAACCGCGTCGTTTGTTTCCCTCGAATCCTTGCCGCCTTGGCCCTCCTGTGGTGCTGCCTTGGGCGGCGCGGCACTGCCGAGACGCCGGCAATCGTGGAACCGACTGCAGACCAGGCCGCACCGTCTTCAACCGCGTTTACACTCGCCGGCTCGTCCACTCCGGACCGCGGCGCGGGGGTAGACGACAGCCTCGTCAAGACATTTCGGGATCGAAACGGCGGCCTCTTCGAGGGCTGGCCGAAGCCGCAGGCCGTCGTGGTCGTGACGGGGGAGTTGGACGGCTACATCGAGCCGTGCGGCTGCACCGGCAAGGAAAACCAGAAGGGTGGCCTCAGCCGCAGGCGGAACTTCCTCCGGGCACTGACCGCCGCGAACTGGCCGTTGGTGACGGTCGATCTGGGGGGGCAGGTGAAGCGGTTCGGTCGCCAGTCGGAGATCAAATTCCAGTCGATCGCTGATGGGCTGCGAACCATGGGCTACGCGGCCGTCGGCTTCGGCCCGGGCGACCTGCGGCTCCCTGCGGAGGAACTCGTAGCCGCGGTGGCGCCGGTCGGCGACCAGCCCACGCCTTTCGTGAGCGCCAACGTCGGCCTTCTTGGACTCGACGCCAATATCACTCCGCGATTTCGGATCGTCGAAGCCGGTGGCCTGCGGTTCGGCATCGTCTCCGTGCTCGGCGATGCGGAGGCGAAGCAGCTCCGCAACGATGCCATCGAGATCGTGCCGGCCGCCCAGGGGATCGAGGCTGCGGCGGCCGAGCTGAAGAAGGCAAACTGCACGCACCAGATCCTGCTGTCGTGGGCGTCGCCAGAGGAAACAAAAAGTCTGGCGGCTCGCTTCCCCCAATTCGACATCGTCGCAACCGCGGGCGGCGCCGATGAACCGCCGGCGGAACTGCCCACGTTGCCGGGGGGAGCACGCCTGGTCGAACTCGGCCACAAAGGCATGTTCGCGGTGGCAATCGCATTCTTCGCCGATGCGCAGAAGCCGCTGCGGTCGCAGCGGGTGCCTCTCGATGCCCGCTGGGGCGAAGCGGAGGACATGATCACGCTGCTGGCGACCTATCAGAGCCAACTCGAATCGCTGGGGCTTACCGGCCTGGGACTCACCGCCGTGCGGCACCCGTCCGGCCGACGGTTCGCGGGCAGCGTCTCGTGCGCCGACTGCCATCAGCATGCGTTTGATGTCTGGAAAGACACGCCGCATGCGACCGCGCTGGCCACTCTCGAGGAACAGACGCCCCGCCGCGACGGCGATCCCGAGTGCCTCTCCTGCCATGTCGTCGGCTGGGCTCCACAACGGTACGAACCCTTCGAGGGGGGCTTTGCAGGCATGAAGGCCACTCCCCACCTGGCCCACCAAGGCTGCGAAAACTGCCACGGCCCGGCCGCAGCGCATGCCGCCGTCGAACGCGGTGACGTGCGGGCGAGCGTCACGGAACGCGATCGCCTCCGCAGCGAGTTGGCCATGTCGATCGACACTCCGGAAGGCAAGCAGAAGGCCGTCAACAACTGCCTGGAGTGCCACGATCTCGACAACAGTCCACAGTTCGACTTCGACACCTACTGGCCGCAGGTGGAACATCCGACCCCGGCAGCTGAGGCCGACAAGGCCAAGTAACCCAGCGCATCGTAACCCAGGGCATCCTGTGGCGAGGGCCGGGATACCCTGCGCGAACGAGGCTAGCCTAGCTGGGCCAGGGCCTCGTCGGGGATGTTGAAGTTGGCGGCCACACTCTGAACATCGTCGTGGTCGTCGAGTCGCTCAACGAGATCAAGTACCTTGCGGGCCGTCTCCACATCGTCCACGTCGACCGAGTTGGTCGGCACCCGGACGATCTCGTTCGATTCGACCTGCAGGCCGCCCTTCTGCACCGCCTCAATCACGGCTGCCATCGACTGCGGCTCGCAGGTCACTTCCCAACGATCTCCGACGAGTTTCACATCGCTGGCCCCGGCCTCGAGTGTCAACTCCATGAGTTGGTCCTCGCTACAGGAAGCCTGCGGCACTCGAACCGCCCCCAGCCGCTGAAACAGGTAGGCCACACACCCGGTGCTTCCGAGCTTCCCGTCACAGACTTCAAAGATCTTCCGGATCTCGGGGGCCGTGCGGTTCTTGTTGTCGGTGAGGATCTCACACATCACGGCCACACCGCCGGCGGCATAGCCCTCGTAGATCGACTCCTCGAGATTGCCCCCCTTGAGTTCACCCGTGCCCGTTCTGATGGCCCGCTGGATGTTGTCCTTGGGCATGCTGACCGCCTTGGCCGCGTCGATCGCATAGCGGAGCCTCAGGTTGGCATCCGGATCGGGGCCACCGTGCTTGGCTGCGACGATGATCGCTTTGGCGAGCTTGCTCCAAAGCTTGCCTCGCTTCGCGTCGATCACCGATTTCTTGCGGGCGATGTTCGCCCAATGAGAATGTCCTGCCATGGATTTCCCCGAGTCGTATGCCCAGATCACCTGTGCTGCGGGCGTTTGAAAGGAGTGTCAGCGGGGCTTTCGCTTCGCCAGTTGCGCGGAATGACTCTTGCCTGCAGCGGCAGCCGGCTTCGCCGGTTGCTTGGCTCCAGCCCCGGTCTTGCCAGCCTGTGGCTGCTTTTTTGCCGCCCCCGACTTTCCGCTGTCCGCAGACTTCTTTCCCGACTTTGAGGCTTCGGGCTTCGACGCATTGGTCTTACCGGCGGTCGGGGTGTGCGTGTCCGGCGTGGACGCTCCGGACTGCGGGTTGATCGTGATCGGCTTGCCAACATTGGGCTTCACGACGAAAGGCTTGGGGCCAGCCTTACCACCGGGCTTCGTGGTACCGTCAGCGGCTCGCTTCGGGCCGGCTCCGGGGGGCGGAAGCGGGGTCTTGCCTGCCGGCCGGGCCGCAGCCTGAGGGCCAGCGGGCCGGTGTTGCTCGGCGGCAGTCTGCGCAGCCTCGGCGGCCCGACGGCCCTCCTTGCCCGCGGCCGGAGGGGGCGGGACCGGCACTGCCAGAGGCTCGCCGCGTTTGGGAAACCTGTCCTTGATCGCCTCAGGATTGACCGCCTGCAGAATTTTTCTGACGGTCGCCCCATGCAGATTGGTGACGACTTCCGCTCCAAACTGGTGAAGGAGCGAGTTGAACTCAAGCACTCCCTTCTTCGCGATCAGCCGCTCCATCCCTGCCACCTTGCCGGCATCATATTCGTCCCGTGCAATGACGCCGGTCAGGTAGAGCACCGACAGCCCGCCGAGATCGAGCGGCACGATGTGCCCCCCGAGGGCGGTCGCCACGACATGCTGCACCACGAACGGCGGGATGCCATGGATGTGTTCGAGGGTCTTGATGCCATGGGCGATCGAGTGCTTCTTGGCATGGTCGAGCGAAAAACTGTAGGTCGACTCGAACACTCCCTGAAGCACCCGCCGAAGCGCCAGCGCC
>CANETO010000318.1 GCA_947440895.1 Planctomycetaceae bacterium
CAGCCGGTTTCTGGACATCGGTCTCCCGCCACTCGTTGACTCTTTCGGACGCACGGTCTATCCCCGGGCGGCGTTGCTGGTCGTTGATCTCGACGGTCGCATGAATGTCAACGCGCACGGATCGAATGCCGACGCCGAAACCCTCGGCCAGTATCCCACGCTGACCACTGGATCCAGTTCGCCCGATACAGTCCCGCTCGAACAACTGCCGCGGGGCGGGCCGGGCGGTCCGGCGGGGGTGAGTCTCATGCGGGGGCTGGCTTTTGATCCGACCGGCTCAGGGACGACGAGCACATCGGCGATCCTGCAGCAGGCGACCCGCTTCACGGCGGGCAGAACGCAGCCGTCGAGTGACGAGCCCGATGCAATCAGTGGCCGGAAAACCCCTCGGGTCGGCAGTGTGGAAGGTCGCCACGGCGACGCGGTCTGGGACACGACCACCTGGAACGGCTCGTCGGCGGTCTCGCTGCCGGCACAGCCCGGTGTCGTTGGCCGCAACGACTATCCGGGGGCATTGGCCGACCAGTGGCGGGCCTCTCTCGATACCGCCACCGCCACCAAAGACCGTGCCTTCAATTACTTTGTCGATCCCGGCCGTTTTGGATCCCCCGGGGATCTCCATGGCACGATGCGGGTGTGGGTGGATGGCTTCGGACAGCCCGTCTATTACAAGCCCGTCTGGTACGAGGATAGCGTCAGTGGATTCAACGATGCCGTCGACGACCCCTACGAGGTGAATCTGACCAGACGCGGTGCCCGAACTGGCTACTCGTCGACTCCCGCTGGTGCCCCTACACCAGCTGACAATCTCTTTGCCCCTGCCGACCTGGAGGGGTTGCTGCGGTATTGGGACCCCGACTCGCTCCGTCTCGGCCGCCGACTCGTCGTGCTCAGCGGCACCGATGCCAGCCGTAACCGGCTGGCGCTCACCACCGAGAGCTGGGATACGTCGGCAATTGCGGGCACCCATTGGAAAACCGTCGTGGGAGGCACGTTCGGCGGATTCATCAGCACCTCCGGCACCGCCACCGGCAGTAATCGCCCACAAGACCTCTTCGCCCCGCAGGTCCTTCTGGGGCACAGGATGGATATCAATCGGCCGTTCCACGACACGCTGACCAATGAGCCAAACGACACCACCGGCAACAATGCCACCGCTCCGCTGGGGCGACGGCAGATCTTTGCCCGGCAGCTCTACTGCCTGATGGTTTCAATTGCCCGAGCCAATGCCTCATCCATCGGAACACTGTCGAGCGACGACGCCCGAAAAATCGCCCAATATGCAATCAATATCGTCGACTTTCGCGACGCCGACTCGGTGATGACCCAGTTTTTCTATGACCCGAACTTTGGCCCTGCCAGCACGATTTGGTCTCCTGGTTCGGGCGACTTTGTCTGGGGCTGTGAACGGCCTGAACTGCTGATCACGGAAACCCTTGCCTGGCACAATCGCCGGACCGACAACATGAGCGTCGGCGGCAGCATTGCGGCCGCGAACGGTGCAGATGATGACGACGATGACGACGACGACGACGACGACGACGACGACGACGCGAGTAAAACCGACAACGACTTGGATCAGTCCCGGCGTCCGTGGGGAGCCTTCTTCGTCGAGCTCTACTCCCCGTGGAAATCGCAGGCGAAGCAGCTTGTCAGCGGCACGGTGGGAAACGTCACGCTCACTTCCTCGGGACCTGCCCGCGGCGAGCCGTTGCCCGCCGCGCTCACTGCCGGTGGCACCACTTCGTTTTCGGCGGACGGGACGATCAGACTATCGCTGACGAGCGGCACCTCTCCCTCCAACCCCGTGCCGGCGCCGGTATGGCGACTGGTGTCGGTGCGAGGGAACGTCGAGGGAGGCACGGGGTTTAACGCCCAGAACAAGATCGTCGATCCCGCCGCCGCGAATTCCACCGCCAAGATCGACAGGGCATTTTATTTTGCTCCCCCGCCAGCCGCCCTGCGGACCATCTCAGGAACCGGTGTGCACGGCGTCTACTGGGCCAAGGATCCTGCCACGATCGAGCCCTCGCAGTCGCAGTACGTCGTGGCGGGAACCGACAACCTGTTGTTCGACTTCCACGACCCTCATCCAAATCCAAAGGGCTCCAAAAAAACCACCGATCCTTATTCAAACAACCTGCCGGCTGGCGCAGCCACCCAGGAACTCGCCTACATCAACAAGGTGCCGCTTCGCTTCAACGAGTCCGCCAGTACCACGGGCCGCACCGCGGCCACGTTGTCGGAGCCAACGGCTTTCGATGGATCGGAGCCCTACGAGACCGTTGCCCAACTCGTGGGAACCAGAAAGAACAACAAGTTCACGCCTGATTTCAATGCAGAACCCCACTGGTATGACGATAGCAAGAATCCGATCTCGCTGCAGAAACCGGTCGACTCACCGCTCGACGGCGCTTTTCTGAATGGCAGCACGGCCGTCAGCCCACAGTTCTTCGTCAAGGGCAGCGGCACGACATCGACGTCCACGCCGCTCCTGATGCTCAACGGCACGCACGACAACTTTGCCGTCGTGCACCTGCAGCGACTGGCTAATCCCATTATCGGCTGGAACAGCTCCACCAACCCCTACATCACCGTCGACTCGATGACTGTAGATCTGACCGTCATCAACACGATGAACGCTGCCAACAACTCTGTCGCCAATCCGCCCACCGGCTCCACGCAGGCCAACGTTGACGACCCCAAATTCGCCAGCCAGCGGCCCTATCGATTTCAATCGGCTGAGCGAGGCGGGAAATGGACCGACCCGCCGGCTTCGGCCACCCCCGACTCCGACATCTGGAACGGTCGCGTGCGGGCCGATGCGACCCCCACCCCGTCGCCAGTGATGACCGTCTCGACGACCTCGTCGCCCCGGGCTGCCACCCCTCTGCTGGTCGGACCACCGAAGTCGCTCACGGCGGCCCCGGGCTTTGGCACGATCGCCGACCAGTTGAAGAGCACGCTACGGGAGTTCACCAGGGATACAAGCGGCCAGCCGCTGACCGGGCTCCCCAGTCGCTTCTACGCCAACGGCGGACCGGAAACCTCCACCCCCAGATTCCCCTGGCTCTGCTTCTTCAACAGGCCGTTTGCCACCACGTATGAACTGGCACTCGTGCCAGTGGGCTCGCCCGCGGAGCTGCTGCAGTCGCACTCCGTGGCCGGCACCAATGGCCCCACGTCTCCGTTCAGCCACCTGCCGGGCTTCTTCGAGGATGCTTCGCCCTCGGCGCCCTTGAACGCCGTCACCGGCAGGTCGGTAACGAACGCGCCGTCGCTGTTTGATTTTCTCCACGTCCCGTCGCCGTTTGCGTCGGTCTCCAAAACCATGGTCTCCGGCACTGCGACGCCCACTCAGCGGGCCAACCGCGGCGGGCTGGCCTCTCTCGGTCTCGATGTCCTGCCACTCCATCAGCTCTCCGACTTCCGGGAGCCGGGGCGGGTGAACGTCAACACGATCACCGACGCCCG
>CANETO010000319.1 GCA_947440895.1 Planctomycetaceae bacterium
ATCATCCACAGACGGTGCGAGCAGTTCCACCGGTGCCTCGAGCCGGTTGGCCCAATCGCAGACGACTCGGGCAGCGGCGGCCCGGGCCCGGGCATCAGGCGAGGCGAGCACCGCCTGTAAAAGTCCAGCGTCGACGTCGGATTGACTGCCACGGTCGAGCCCCTGACGCAGCCGCAGGGCCTCCAGCCGCAGTCGTTCGAAATCGGGATCGAGCGAATCAAGAGAGGCGAGCCACTTCGTCAGTTCAGGCACCACGGCCTGGCTGCCGCGGGCAAAGAGCACCCGCTTGGCCATGTCGTGGGCATAGCTTTCCCGCGACTTGAGCTGCCCGAGAAGTTCGGGCGTCGAGAGCTTCGTGAAGTCGATGCGGGGGAGCGTCGGTCGCCCCTTGGCCGTCACCCGCCAGATCCGGCCGTGCGTCCGGTCGCGACGCTCGTCGCGGAAGTCGACCTCGCCATGTTGGATGATCGGGTTGTACCAGTCGGCGATGTAGATCGCGCCATCGGGGCCCATCTTCACGTCGATCGGCCGGAAGGTCACCCGCTCGGAGTGGATAAGATCAGCCAGCTTTTCACTGGCAAAGCCGGAGCCCTGATCCGTGAGCCGGAAGCGACAGACGCGGTTGGCCCGGAAATCATTCGTGACCAGCTGGCCCTGGGCATCGTCGGGTAGATGGCGGCCGTCGATCATTTCGAGGCCGCAGTATTTCGGACTGCCCGGATTCATGCCCCTCTTGAGAATGCGCGGCGTGCCGGCGGCTGTCTGATAGGCCGCACCCGGGAAGCCGTAGTTGATGCCCTCGCCGCCAGCCCCGTCGGTGACGAGCGACCGGCCCCAGCGGTCGAAGGCATGGCCCCAGGGGTTCACCCAGCCACGGGCGAAGACATCGAGCGTGAGCGACTCCGGCGCAAACCGCCAGATGCCGCCGGCATTGAGCCGACGAACGCCGTGGGGCGTTTCGACATGGCTGTGGATATAGATCGACTGATTGAAATAGAGCCGGGCATCGGGGCCATAGCGAAACGTGTGGATGATGTGGTGCGTGTCTTCCTTGCCGAAGCCGGAGAGCACGACCCGCCGCGTGTCGGCCTTGCCGTCGCCATCGGTGTCTTTGAGATGAAGAAACTCGGTGCTGTTGGCAACGTAGGCGCCGCCGTCGCCGGGCAGCACCGCGGTGGGCATCAAGAGACCGTCGGCAAACACGGTATGGGCGTCGGCCCGGCCGTCGCCATCGCGATCTTCGAGGATCGTGACGGTGTCGTTGGCGACCTCGCCCGGTTTGATCTGCGGATACACGCTCGACGACGACACCCACAGCCTGCCCTGCGGATCAAAGTTCATCTGCAGCGGCTTCGTGATCAGCGGATCAGCCGCGAACAGGTTCACCTCGTAGCCCTCCGCCACCTGCATCGCCGCCAGCTCCGCAGCAGGATCGGGATCGGGAATGTCCTTGAGCCCGCGCTGGGCAAGCGCCGGCCGCAGGCACGACATCATCAGGAAGACAGCGACGAGAGCGAGTCGGAGGTTCATGCTTAGCGGGTTCCTTTCACGAGGCTGCGCACCTGTTGCTCGGCCGCCTCGACGAGTGGGTCGAACTGTGGGATCTCCACCGCGTTGTTGCCCTGCTCGTGTTTGCGAAACAGGAAGATGTAGGTCTCGTTGGCCGGTCGCCAGCGATGAAAGAAGAGTCTGTTCTTCGCGACAACCTGATTGCGGATGGTTTCAGAACGGGCGGCAAAGTCGGCCGGTAGTGGATGGCCGGAAGCCGCCGCGAAGACTCGGGCCGCCTCCGCGTAGCCTGCGTTCGAGAGATGGACGCCATTCTCCGTGAGCTTTTGGCCAGCCGCGGCTGTTGTCGGCATTTGCGAGAAGAGATCGACCAGGCCAGCATGCTTTGCCGCTGCCACATCGCGGATGGCTTGGGAGTAGACCGCGAGCGCCGCATTGCTGGCAGCGGCATCGGCCGTTTCGAAGCGGTGCGGCGTGACCAGCACGAGCCGCATATCCGCCGCCAGGAGATCGTCGCAGAGCTTCTCCAGCTGCTTCCGAAAGTCGGCCAGCCCCGCCTCACCCCGGTACGACTCGTTGCGGCCGTAGGCGACGAATACGACCGTGGGCTTGAGTTCACGCACGAGGGCGAGCATCCGCTCGTAGCCCTTCGCCGGCTGGTCAAAAACGCCACGAGACTCCGCCCAGACGGTGTCGCCACTCCAGCCGAGGTTACGAAACGTGAGCGAGGCATCGGGATGGCTCGCGACGAGCGACGTCTCGATGAAGCCGCGGTCACCCTCCCGCTCGACGAACGTGTCGCCGAGAAACACGATCCGGTCGCCATCGCGAAGCGACCAGTCACCCTCTGGCGACCGGGAGGCGGACTGGGCTGGGGCCTCGGCAATGGCGGGACGGGATTCCGCGGCGGTGACGGCGAGGATGGCCGCCAGCAGGCAGGGTCCGCTAGAGCGGAATGAACGAACGCGAGAGAAAGCCATATCGCTCGGCCCTTTCGAGAGTGGGAGAGAGGAGGTAGTGTACCTCCGCCGGTCGGCGGGGCACAGCAGCATGCCAGCCGTAGCACGACGACACGCATCCACCACATGCCACCTGGAAGGAGTTCCTGTCATGACCACGCTCAAGGGCCGCATCCATCATTCGCTCGTCTACTGGTGCTTCAACGTCGCCGGCGACAAATGGGACATCGAGAAGATGTGTCAGGTCGCCAAGGAACTGGGCTGTGAGTCGATCGAGCTGACCGAACCGGACATGTGGCCCACGCTCAAGAAGCACGGCCTCACCTGCGCCTTAGCGCCCAACGGCATGCCAGGCGCACCCTTCATGAAGGGCTTCAACAATCCGCGGTATCACGACGAGGTGATTGCGAACACGACGAAGATGATCGATGCCTGTGCCGCGGCCGGCTTCCCCGCCGTGATCGCCTTCACCGGCTACAAGTGGCGGGATGCCGATGATCCGAAGAGTGGCGAGATCTCCCTCGAGGAAGGCGCCGACAACTGCGTTGCGGGATTCAAGAAGATTCTTGGCCACGCCGAGAAGCAGGGCGTGACGCTCTGCCTCGAACACCTCAACACGCGGGACGGCAGCCATCCGATGAAGGGCCATCCGGGCTACCAAGGCGACGATATCGACTACGTCGCCGGGATCGTCCGTCGCGTCGGCTCCGACCGACTCAAGCTACTCTTTGACAACTACCACGTGCAGGTGATGAACGGCGACGTGATCCGGCGGATCGAAGAGTGCAAGGACGTGATCGGCCACATCCACACGGCCGGCAATCCTGGGCGGGCCGAACTCGATGACAACCAGGAGATCAACTACCCGCCGATCATGCGGAAGCTGGTCGAGATCGGCTACAAGGGCTTCGTCGGGCACGAGTTCATCCCGACCCGCGATCCGCTCGCCGGCCTGAAGCAGGCCGTGAGCCTCTGCGACGTCTGACGTCGACGGCCCATCATCAG
>CANETO010000320.1 GCA_947440895.1 Planctomycetaceae bacterium
GGGGAACTTGTTCGTGGGACCCTGGTTGCCGGGGCCTTTTGAGGCCGGAGCGGTGTTCATAACGGAGTGGCTCGTGGGGATGGCCGAGGCAGGGACGGCCGGAACGATATGGGCCCAGTAGTGTAATCTACGACGATCATCCAGAAATGATCGGAAACCCGCAGTTTCTGGTAGGGGCAGGTTTCTGCACCGGGGCACAACTTTCGGCGGCGGAGGAGCGATGACAGGCACGCAGCATGAAGGAACACCGTTGAAACGCGGGGTTGTGGCCGTCGCTCGGCGTGGTGAACTGTTTCTCGCGATCAGGCGTGGGGCAAAGGTCGCCGCCCCCGGTCGGCTCTGCTTTCCAGGAGGCCACATCGAGGCCGGTGAGGCGGAGCACGAGGCCGTCGCCCGGGAGTGTATGGAGGAACTTGCCGCGATGGTTGAGCCGGGTGAATGCGTCTGGCGGAGCATGACGTCGTGGGGCACGTCGCTGGCATGGTGGAGTGTGGCTGTGGTTGGCGAATCGGAACTCGTGCCGCATCCGGTCGAGGTGGCTGAGATTCTCTGGCTCTCAGCGGAGGAAATGATCCGCGAGCCGACGCTGCTCGAAGGCAATCGCACGTTTCTCGAGGCGGTGTTGAACGGCGACATCAGGCTCTGATGCGCAACCGTATCCCTACTGGCCGTCCTTGCCGAGGATGATCCCCTGGGGCTCCTGCGGCGGCGGCAGTGGAGCCGGGTTGGCGGCGGCATCGAGCATGGCCCGGAAGCGGTTGGGCTGAGGGATGGCTGTGGCCTGAGTGGCGGCGGTCGGGGTCGTTGGCCGCGAGGCCTCGAGATCGCGGCGGCCGGTTGCCGCACTGAGCCACTGCTCGAGCGTGGCCCGTTCCGCAGTCGTGAGCGGCGCGAGAGTAAGGCTGGTCGCGGTGGCCGAGGCGGGATGCCGGGCGCTGATGGTCTTCAGAAACGGCGTGGCGTTGCCGTTTTGACCGGTGGCACGAAAGAGCGCCTCAACGTTGGCGAGTGTGACGCCGCGGTCAATGCGGCCGGAGACGTCGCCGCGATGGAACTGGGGGGCATGGGCGGAGAGGCCGCCGTGGCAGGCTCCTGCGGCGCACTTGTTGAGCAGGAGCGGCTGCACCTGCCTGGTGAACCGGGCCATGAGGTGCGGGGGCAGGTCGGCGGCTGGGGCGATCGAGGGCGTTGTGGCGATGGCGGCAATCGCGACAACGACCATGCGGCCGGCCTGGAGCAATCGGCGGGCAGGAAGCGGCATGGAAACCATCCGTTCGCGGGGCGTTGCGGCGGTGGACACGAGGCGGGGCGGGAGGGTAAACGCCATTGGAATCGCTAGCAAGGTGGGCTGGATGCGCGGGTCGTGAGCCGCTACAAAATTCTCCCGGAAGGCAAGGTTTCCCTGCCCCCCCCTTTCCCAACCTGCTTTTGGAGACGATGCGAGATGGAACGGACGTTCGTGATGTTCAAGCCAGACTGCCTGGAACGCGGCCTGTTGGGCCGGATGGTGAGTCGGTTTGAGGAGAAGGGTCTGCGTCTGGTGGCGATGAAGATGCTGCGTGTCACGCCGGTGCTCGCGAAGCAGCACTATGCCGAACACGTCGAGAAGCCCTTCTATCCGCAGCTCGAGGAGTTCATCACGGCGTCGCCGGTGGTGGCGACCGTGTTCCAGGGGCCGGAGGTGATCCGGGTGGTTCGCGACATGCTCGGGGCAACGAGCGGGTTGAAGGCCGCTCCCGGCACGATCCGGGGCGACTTTTCGTCGAGCCGGCAGATGAATCTCGTGCATGCGTCAGACTCACTGGAGTCGGCAACGCGTGAGATCGCCATCTATTTCAAGCCCGACGAACTCCTCGAGTGGGATGCCACGCTTGGTTGCTGGCTGCAGGCGCCCGGCGAGTGACCTGTACCGTATGACCATGGGCGTGTGACGCAGCACCCGTCGGCTACTTTCGCAGCACGCCGGAGGGCGTGTCGGCGGCGAGCCGATCGATCATGTCGCGGCAGGCGCGGTCGACGGCAGTCTGCCACTGGGTGCCGGTGAGGCCGGCGTTCATCTCCGGCCGCGCGTGGGCGAAGATCACGTCACGGGCGCTGACAACGAGCGCCCCGAGGCCATCGGAGTGGAAGGCGCCGCGGACGTCTGCGGCCCGGCCACCCTGTTTGCCGAAGCCGGGCACGAGGATCCAGGTGTGGGGCATGGAGGCCCGCAGTTCGTCAAGTTGCCTGGGCCAGGTGGCGCCCACGACGGCACCGACGGCGCCGTAGGTTTCACCCGCCGCGGTTCTCGCTGCGAACTGTTCGACCCCAGTGGCAACGTGTTGATAGAGCGTGCGTCCGTCGGCATGGAGTTCCTGAAAATCCTTGCTGCCTGGGTTTGACGTTTTCACGAGGACGAAGATGCCGGCGTTGCGTTCGCTGGCGAGCTTCACGAAGGGTTCGATGGAATCGAGCCCGAGGTAGGGATTTACGGTGAGGGCGTCGGTGCCCCAGGGGCCGGCGAGCCAGCCATCGGCGTAGGCTTCGGCGGTGGAGCCGATATCACCGCGTTTGCCGTCGGCGAGCACCAGCAGTCCCTTGCTGTGGGCGTGGAGGATCACTTCGGCGAGGGCTGTCATGCCGTGAGGTCCGAGCATTTCGAAACAGGCGAGTTGCGGTTTGACGATCGGCACGAGTGGTGCGACGACATCGATCACATCGCAGCAGAAGCGGGTGTAGATGGTGGCGACGCCCTTGGGGTCGACCTCGGCAGTGGCGCCGAGGATGGGAGGGAGTTGATCGCGGCGTGGGTCGAGGCCGATGCAGGCGGCGGAGCCGCGGGCCTTGATGCTCGATGTGAGGCGGCTTGAGAAGGAGAGATTTCTGGCGGAGGAGGCCGTGTTCATGGCGGGTTTGGTGTGGTGATGAGGGCAGTGTGGTGGCGAAGTTGGCGGCTTGCTGGGCCGGGGGAATCCGTGTTGAACCTGGCGTAGGATTGTGCGATAGTGTGGGGGCTGTGGGACGGCAATGCGAGAGCGTTGCGTGTCGTGCGGCGGATTCGGGGCGTGGCGCAGTTTGGCTAGCGCGCTTGACTGGGGGTCAAGAGGTCGCAGGTTCAAGTCCTGTCGCCCCGACTGGTTGGAAGCCCTCAGGAATCAGGGCCAATTGGATTTGCCGACGTTCGGCAGTGCTCAGGGATGAACCCGAAAACGGGGAAAAAGAAACGGGGAAATCCCGTTTCCCCGTTTTTGTCTCCCGGGAGGCGCTGAAATGGGACGGAATCGTCGGCATTCTTTACCGCAGGTGCGGCTTCACTCTGGCTCAGGTCATGCCCGGGTCAGGATCAACGGCGCCGAACACTGGCTGGGCCGGTTCGGCTCCCCGGAGGCACAGGCGGCATACGACCGCCTCCTCGCCGAATACCTCGCCAACGGTAGGCAGGTTGCCCCCAAGGCGAAACGGCAGGAGATTGCTCCGCCAATCCCGCAGCCTGA
>CANETO010000321.1 GCA_947440895.1 Planctomycetaceae bacterium
ATCGCCACGGTCAGTCCCGTGACGAAGTCGAGCCCGAGATTCGCTGAATGCAGAATGTCCTCAGCCATGCCCGCCCGTCCGGCGGGCACCTCGGCCAGAAGCGTGGCCGGCAGCCGCTTGGTAATGGCCGCCAGCACAGCCGGTCGCGAGCCATCGGGCGTGATCACCACGCGAACCCGGTCCACCAGCCCGAACGCGTTTGACATCTCCTCCAGCGGCTGGATGTCGACTACCACGCCGCCCCCCTCGGCAAACCACTTGAGCGACTGGCTGTCGGCGATACCCACGACCTGCATTCGCCGGATGCTTCGCCTGGCGAACATGATCACCTCGTCGCCCACCTGCTTTGCGAGTCCCTCTGCCAGCGAGGCATCGAGCACGATTTCGTCGGCGGCCTCGCAGGGGCGGCCCGCCGTCAGCGTGAGCAGACCCGCATCCACGAGCGCGGCCGCATCGACCCCCACAGCCACCTCGCGGACCCGTTTCTCGCCAACCCGGAGAAGTGTCGGTCGGAAAAAGAGCGGCACGACCGCCCGCACGCCGGGGATGTCGACCAGTCGCGGCAGCGAGGCGGCCTCAAAGCGACCGCCTCCTCGGAACGAGATATCGATCGAGGGCACGCCTTCGACGGTTTCCGCTAGCCGCCGGTAGCCAGCCCGCGAGGCATCGGCCGCCACCCAGGTGGCGACCAGGGCGGCCACCGCCACCGCGACACTCGCCACCGTGGCCAGCGCCCGACCCGGACGCTTCCGCCACTGGCGGAGGAGGAGCCTGCTCGTTGTCATGGCGGCACCGTCGGAGCCACCGCATTTCCCACCGTGCCGTTGCGCCGGTCCGCCTCGATCCTGCCGTCGCGCATCTGGATTGTCCGCCCGGCCGCCGCGGCGATACTCGGATCATGCGTCACGAGAATCACCGTCTGCTGCTGGTCGGTGGACAGTCGCATGAGCAGTTCGATCACACGGCGGGAGTTCACTGAATCGAGTGCACCGGTCGGCTCGTCTGCCAGCACGATTGCCGGCTCGGCGACCAACGCCCGCGCGATCGCCCCCCGCTGCTGCTCGCCACCGGAAAGCTCGTCCGGACGATGCTCCGCGCGATTGGAGAGGCCGACCGTTTCCAGAGCGGCCCTGGCGGCCTCCTCAGAGCGGCCGCTGGCGATGCCGTCAAGCACCAGCGGGAGTGCGACATTTTCCACCAGGGAGAGTTCCGGAAGCAGGTTGTACCGCTGGAAGACGAACCCGATCCGCCGGCGCCGCACCCGGGCGAGCGCATCGTCGTCGAGCGAAGCCAGGTCGACGCCCTCCAGCAGCACGCTCCCGGCCGTCGGCCGTGCAATGCCACCG
Organism: Planctomycetaceae bacterium; assembly: GCA_947440895.1. Classification (GTDB taxonomy): domain Bacteria; phylum Planctomycetota; class Planctomycetia; order Pirellulales; family UBA1268; genus CAMCQY01. The sequence continues at coordinate 1,347 of CANETO010000321.1, forward strand.
AGAAGGTGAAGGAGCGTGCTCTTCCCCGAGCCTGAGGCACCGGTGATCGCCACGAATTCACCCCGCTCGACGGCGAGATCAACGTTTTTCAGCGCGGCCACGCTCGCAGCCCCACCGCTACTGCCACCAAACGTCTTCTCGAGATGTTCTGCGCGGAGGATCGACAAGGGTGAGTCAACTCCCTGGGCGGTTCGGGCATTCGCAGCACGCTGGGCTTCTGCAATCCACTCAATGTACCCATTGTCCCTGCGGAATGGGGGAGTCTGCCGGGGATTCCGGTTGCCCGGCTTATTCCGGCTGATGCGACTGCGGCGAGCCTGCCGAATTCTCCATGTAGCGGACTGTCCTTGAGACCACAGCATGAACGTAGCCCTTCATCACCAGCGTGCTCATGCCCCGCCCGTGGTTACCCGTCGGGCCGCAGCGCGAGCCGCCGCGGGCGCCATGCCAGTCGCGGCGTTGCTGGCCGTCTGTCTGTGGCTGCCAGTGATGGGCCGGGCGGCGGAGTGGGCGACGCCGGCAACCGACGCCCTCCGCGTGACGGAGCCGGGCGTGCCGCTCGGGAGCCGGGCGGAAAACATCGCGGTGCCGCTGATCGATGCCGCCACGCAGGACGCGGCGCACGGCCCCACCCCCAAGACCCTCGATGAGTTCGTCAGCCTGGCGTACCAGAATCATCCCAGGCTGCGGGCCGCGCAGGCCGCGGTGGAAGCAGCCCGTGGCAAGGCGGTGCAGGTCCGGCTCTACCCCAATCCGGTCATCGCCGGCTTCTCGCCGCAGATCTCCGGGAATGAAAGCCAGTGGTCCGGCACGGTCGCCCAGGACATCGTTACCGCGGGCAAGCTACGGCTCTCCCAGCAGGCGGCCCTGCGGGAGGTTCAGATGGCGGAATATGAATTGATCCGCACCCGCTACGACGTCCTCGCGGAGGTTCGGCAGAACTTCTACGCGCTGCTCGTGTCGCAGCGGCGGGTGGAGATCTATCAGTTGCTCATGGACATCGCCACACGTTCTTATGAGATCGGCCGGCAGCTGGCCGAGGCTGGCGAAGGCACCAGGGCCGACGTGCTCTTCTGGAGCATCGAGCGGGACCGGGCTGAAGTCCGCCTCCTCAACGCGTCGGTGTTTATCGAAACCGGTCGACGGCAGGTGGCCACGGCCATCGGCCTGCCGCGGGCTGACATCGGCAAAATTGAAGGCGACCTGTTTCGGAAGCTGCCCAATTTCGACTTGAAGACACTGCAGGAGGCGGTGGTGCGGTCCAACGCCAGGCCTCGCGTGGTGGAGTCCGACATCGCCCGGGCCCAGTGGACCTTGGAGCGGGCCACCGTGCAGCCGATCCCAAACATCAACCTGCTGGGCGGCTACCAGCGGCAGGTCGGCATTCCCGCCATGGACCAGGGACTCGCGCAGGTGATGATGTCGGTGCCGCTCTTCGACCGGAATCAGGGCAACATTCGCTCGGCGCGGGCCGACATCGCCACGTCGAGAGCCAACCTTCGCACCATCGAGATTGATCTGGCCGCGCAGACCGCACAGGCGATTGCGACCTACCGCACCTCACAGCGGCTGGTCGAGTGGTACCAGCAATACATCCTGCCGAAGGCCAAGGAAACCGTGCAGCTCACGCAGACGCTCTATGCACGCGGCGAGGTGACGTTCCTCAGTCTGCTGCAGGCCCAGAAAATTCTCACTGAAACGGAACTGGCCTACGTCGAGGCGCAGGCCGATCGCTGGACCGGGGCCGTCACCATCGCGAGCCTGTTGCAGCTGGAACAGTTTCCGCTGGATGCGGACGCGCCCGCCGTCGTTGTCACCAATGACCTGAACAGCGAACTCCAGCCGCAGCCCGCTGCCAATCCACCGGCCAGACAGCCCTTCGCCCCACCGGCAAAACTGCCCGCTGCCGCGGCGCCTGTCCTGCCGCTCCCCGCACCGTGACGCTCGACGGCGACTGGTCGCGTCGCTGCGTCTTTCAGCGATCCGTGACTTCCAGGCTCAGGCTGGCGTGGGCCGTGCGGCCCGCAATCGTGTCACTGACGATGACCTCCAGCCGGTATGGTCCGGTCGGAGTCGAAGCCGGCAATGCCACCAGATACCGGGCGAAGTAGTCGCGGCGTTGGCCG
>CANETO010000322.1 GCA_947440895.1 Planctomycetaceae bacterium
CGGCTAACGGTGTCGCGGTTCGGGGCTGCCCATGCCCCGTCGCCGGACGTTCGCTCCGGGCATCCTGCCCTTCGCTCGCTCGATGCTGACTGCGCTCCGGCATCCTGCCTGCGCTTGTCAGCAACGCCGGCTCTCGGGACATGGGCAGCCCCTCACGGATTCAGCGAGGAACACGGGGGCCGCGTAACGTCGCCAGGAAGCCCCCGGCGGAAGCCGGGGGACACCGGGTGTGCATACCTTCCCGCGTGCCATGCAAACCACGGCTCGCCCAACAGCCCGGTGTCCCCGGACTCCCGTCCGGGGCTTTTTCCTTGTGGGACTCGCCAGGCCCAGAGGGCCGAGACGGGCGTGAAGGCTTACAGCCTCAAACTCCCGCGAGCGCACGTAGATCGCGTTCCTGCAGATCGAGTCGCTGCGTGAGCGTAGCCTTCGTGGCGGCGAGCTGCTCCTGGCCGCAGGGCAGCGCCGCCGCGAACAGGTAGAACTTGATCTTCGGCTCCGTGCCCGAAGGCCGGGCCGCCACGCAGTTGGCAATCGCTGGGAAACGGCCGGCCGCGATGTCTGCCGCTGCTAGGCTCGGCGTCGGCGTTGTGGGGTCGGCGAGATCGAACATCACGAGATCCCCCTTCGCTCCGGCAAAGGGCACAGCTACCGCGCCGGGCGTCGACGTGGTGAGGCTGGAGTAGTCGCGGACCCGCGTCACTGGCAGCCCGCCGAGTGTCGCCGGCGGCTTCGACCGCAGGGTCGCCATGATCTCCCGCATGCGGTCCATTCCAGCTGCCCCAGGCAGTGTGACCGCCACCTGCCGCTCGAGATGGCAGCCGTGCGTGCAGAAGATCGTGTCGAGTTGCTCGTGCAGCGTTTTTCCCTGCGACTTGAGCGATGCCGTCAACTCGGCCAGCAGCAGCGCTGCCACACTCGCGTCCTTGTCGCGGACGTGCGTGCCCGCCAGGTAGCCGTGCGACTCTTCGCAGCCGAAGACAAAGTGTTCGGGCCCGGTCTGGTCGATCGCCTGCCCGATCCACTTGAAGCCGACCTGCAGCGTGTCGACAATCGTCGCCCGGTAGGCCTCGCTGATCCGGCGCACGAGGCCCGTGGTCACGAGCGTCGTAATCACGTGGTCGGTCGCCTTGAGCGTGCCCAGCCGCTTGCGGCTGGAGAGCACCCAGTCGACGAGCAGGGCCCCGATCTGGTTGCCCGTGAAGGTCTGCCAGGCGCTGCCTGCCGCCATCGTGAGCGGTGCGGCCGCGCCGAGCCGGTCGCAGTCGGGGTCGCTTGCCATCACGAGGTCGTCGCCGCGGGCCTTTGCCTCGGCGATGGCTCCCTCCAGCACCGCTGGGTTTTCGGGGTTGGCAACGTGGCCGGGCACGTTCGGGAAATCGCCGTCGGGCATCTCCTGCGGGCCGTAGAGCCGCAGCTTCATGAAGCCTGCGCCGTCGAGCACTGGCACAACGGCGCTCGCACCCACGCCATGGAGCGGCGTGTAGAGAATGGAGACGTCCCGCGGGCCGGCAGTGGACTGCCTGAGCACCGCCGCGACAAAGGCGGGGTCAATCTCCTGCTCCACGAACTGCACGCGACCACTGGCAACGCCGGCGTCGAAGCTCTGGCGGTGCACCGCGTCACACCGCATCACGCGGTCGATGATCCCCTTGTCGTGCGGCGGCAGCACCTGCACGCCGCCAGCCCAGTAGACCTTCACAGCATTGTCGCTGGGGGGATTGTGGCTGGCCGTCACCATGATGCCGCAGGTGCTCTGCGTGTGGCGAACCGCGTAGGAGAGTTCCGGCGTGCTGCGGAAGCCGCGGAGAAAGAAGATCCTAAATCCAGCCGCGAGCAAAACCTCGGCGCAGAGCTTCGCAAAGTGCTCGGAGCGGTGGCGAGTGTCGTAGGCGATCGCGCAGGTGGGCTCCTCGCCGGCATGCATGACGCTCCGGACGTAGTCGGCCAGGCCTTGAGCGCTCTCGCCGATCGTGCGGTCGTTGATGGCGTTGGAGCCGACCGGATACATCCTGCCGCGGCGGCCGCCGGTGCCGAATGGGATCACCGTCCAGTAGACATCATCGAGTTCCTTCCAGACGGCTGGCTCCCCCGCAGCCCGGTCGATCCGTGTCGCCAGTTCACCGGCAAACTCCGCATAGCGGGGCTGTGTCAGCCAGTCACGCATCGTCTCGGCGGAGTGTTTGGTGATTGCGCCCGCTGCGTGGGCGGCATTGATGGCGGCGAGACGGGCTACGAGCGAGGTGTCTAGAGCGGTGGACATGGAAGAAAGGCTCCGGTCTGCGGTGGCAGAAGTTCGAGGGGCGGTGAGCGTGCTGAAGAGCGTGCTGAATTCTGTCGGCGGATTTATACTCCCGGCCCTGTGGAGCGCACACCTCGAAACCAGAAGCGACACGTCCACGGGCGGAACCAGCCGTGATACCGAATGGCGACCGCCTGATCGGCAGCGTCTCCGGGCTCCGCGGCATCTGACTGACCCCTGAAACGCCATGACTTCCGGATTGAGAATCCGGGTTTCAAGCAAACCAATGGAGCCTGACCATGCGACTCGGTTTTATGACCGCTATCCTTCCGGAACTCTCGCTCGACGAGGTGCTCGCCTTCGCCGCAGCGGAGGGGTTTGTCTGCGTCGAGGCGATGTGCTGGCCCGTCGGGACCGCCGATCGGAAGTATGCCGGCGTCACGCATGTGGACGTCACCGACTTTACCCAAGCCAAGGCCGATGCGGTTCTCGCGGCCTGCGACCGGCACGGCGTCGCCCTGAGCGGACTTGGCTATTACCCGAATGCGCTCGATCCAGATCCAGCGGTGGCCGACGCGGCGGTCGCGCACCTTCGGCGGCTGATCGCTGCGGCACCGTTGCTGGGGCTGCGGACGGTCAACGGCTTCGTTGGTCGCGACTGGTTGAAAACCGTCGATGACAACTGGCCGCGGTTCCTCGCCACGTGGCGACCGCTGGTGAAGTTCGCGGAGGATCACGGCGTGCGGATCGGCATCGAGAACTGTCCGATGCTGTTCACCAAGGATGAGTGGCCTGGCGGCAAGAACCTCTTGGCCACGCCGGCGATCTGGCGACGTGCCTTCGCCGACATCAACTCGCCGGCCTTCGGCCTCAATTACGATCCGTCCCACCTTCTGCTCCAGGGAATTGATCCGCTCTCGCCGCTGCACGAGTTTCGAGACAAGGTCTTCCACGTGCATGCCAAGGACATCCAGATCGACCCCCGGGCCGTCTCGGAAGTGGGGCGATTCGACTTTCCAAACCGCTGGCACCAGCCCCGAATCCCTGGGTTTGGCGACATCGACTGGGGCCGATTTGTGGCCGAACTCATGCGGGTGGGCTACGACGGTGCGGTCTGTATCGAGATCGAGGATGACACGTTTGGAAAGACGCTCGACGGTCGGAAGCGGGCGCTGCGAGCCGCCCGCGACGTCCTTCGGCCGTTCTTTCCCGCGGGCTAGGCTCA
>CANETO010000323.1 GCA_947440895.1 Planctomycetaceae bacterium
CACGGTGTGATGGTCTATCAGGAACAGGTGATGCGGATCCTGGAGCGGCTCGGCGGCATCGAGCTCTCCAGCGCCTACACCTGCATCAAGGCTATCAGCAAGAAGAAGCTCGAGACGATCGCAGCCTTCCGCGAGCAGTTTGTCGATGGGGCGAAGGCGAAGGGCCTTTCCAAGACCGAGGCGGAAGAACTCTTCGGGCTGATCGAGAAGTTTGCCGGCTACGGCTTCAACAAGAGCCATTCCACCGCCTATGCCCTGCTCGCCTGGCAGACCGCGTATCTCAAGACTCATTTTCCGGTGGAATTCATGGCGGCCCTCCTGTCCGGAGATATCACCGGCCGCAACTTCAAAAAGAAGGACGCCCTCGTCGAGCACATCGAGGATTGCCGCCGCATGGGTATCGACGTCGTCGCGCCCGATGTCAACGCCTCGGGCGCCGACTTCACCGTGGCCGATGGCAGGATTCTGTTCGGGCTCGCCGCCATCAAGGGCTGCGGCGGCCAGGCGTCGGAAGCGATCAGCGGCGAACTGAAACGCGGCGGGCGATTCCGTGATCTCTATGATTTCTGTAGCCGAGTCGATCCGTCGCTGGTCAATAAGACGGCCGTCGAGAGTCTCGCCAAGGCTGGTGCCCTCGACTCGCTCGGCGGCCACCGCGGGGCGATCATGGCAGGCATCGAACGGGCGCTCGCTGCCGGAGCCTCGCGGCTGGCCGACCGGAAAAGTGGCCAGAAAAATCTCTTCGATGCGCTCGACGACACCCCGCAGGCCGCGGCCGCGCCGCCCGCGGCACTCCCCGACGTGCCGCCGCTCTCAGACCTTGAGATGCGGTCCTCCGAGAAAGAGGTGCTTGGCTATTACGTGCACAGCCATCCGCTGGCCGAATACAGGGACATCCTCTCCGCCGTCTGCACGCATGGCACCGGTGATCTGGGAGACGCGAAGCCGAAGAGCGATGTAGTGATTGGCGGTCTCGTCGGCGCACTCAAACTGTCGAACGTGAAGCAACCCCGGCCGGGATCCACGCACACCCGGTACGGGATGTTCGACCTCGAGGACATGGATGGGCTCGTTCGCAGCATCTGCTGGCCGGAAGACTACGCCCGGCTCGGCGAGTATCTGCAGCCGGATGCCGTGGTCGTGGTGGCCGGCTCGATCGACCGCCGCGCCGGGAGCGAAGAGACGAATCTAATCATCAACGACCTCGTGCCGATTGCCGAGCTCTGGGGCAAACCGTGCCGTAGCGTGACGCTGAAGCTGATGGAAACAGAGCACGACACTGCCACACTCGACCGGCTGGCGGCCATCGTCCGCCGCCACCCCGGGGCGGTGCCGCTTCGGCTGGTGCTGGAATTGAGCGACGGCCGCCGTGTTTTGATGGAGGCTGATCGCGATAAGGTGGCCTGGTCGCAGGCACTCCACCGGGAGGTCGTGGACCTGCTCGGTCCAGACTGCCTCAGGGCTCCAATCGGCTTGGCGGGCAAGAAACGCGAGGCCGAGACATCTCGGCGGGGCCCGCCGGGACGTTCACCTGCGGGAGTGGGGTAAGCCCTGCGGTCTGGGGAAAACGTGGCAAGCGACGGGAGAGCGCCCGCCGGCATGAAAAACTCCAAATTGCCGGCCTATTCAAGCCGAACTAGCCTCTCAGGTACCGTCTTCGTTCGCTCCACCTGTCCTGAAGGTGCTTTCATGGCTGGAACATTCACCCGGCTCGCTTCGTTTGTGTCGAAGCGGTCGACCCTTCGACTCCGTTGGGTGTCAGGCACGCTACTCGTCGCACTGCACATGCTGCTCGCCGTCCAGTGCGGCTTGGTGTATGGACAGCAGCAGGGTGGTGGCATGGGCGGTGGTGGTGGTGCTGGCGGCGGCATGGGTGGCGGCGGCGGCACAGGTGGTGGTGGTATGGGCGGTGGTGGCATGGGCGGCGGCGGTGGTGGCGGAAGCACAGCAGCCGGCATCGTCATCGACGCCAACGGGGTCCTGCGGACACAGGTCGTCGCCGATGCCGGGCTCTCTGTCGAGCGGAGAAAAGCGGCGGTAGCTGCCCTCCCTGCCGACCTGCAATCGAAGTCACCGCTCCGGAAGGTTGCCCTATCTCGTCTGGAAGCGGAGGTTGCCGCGGCTGCTGCGTCGGGGCGTGGTATTCCCGATGAGCTGACGAAACTCGCAGGCCTCACCCGCATCCAATATGTGTTCATCTATCCGGCCGATGGATCGGGCGAGGATGCCGGTCCCGGGGAGGTCGTCATCGCTGGCCCTGCCGAACCGTGGGTGACCGATGCCACCGGCCGTGTCGTCGGCACCGTGACCGGCTCACCGACTGTGTTGCTTGAGGATCTCGCCACCGCGGTCCGGGCGTTTCCACCGGGCCAACCGGCCGACCAGAGCATCGGCTGCTCCATCGATCCGACCCAGGAGGGCCTCGCCGCGATGCAGGCCTATCTGCGAAAACTCGGCAGGGTCAATCCCAAGGCCAGCGCCGCCGACATCGTGCATGGCATGCGTGAATCGCTCGGACCGCAGCGGATTCGTGTTGACGGAGTCTCTCCGTCGAGCCATGTCGCGCAGGTGATGGTGGAGGCCGACTACCGCATGAAGCTGATCGGCATCGGGTTGGAACGGCCGCCGGTGAAGATGAACTCCTGGATTGAACTGACCAGCGCCAGCGGCGTGGCGGCCAACGCCCTGCAACGCTGGTACTTCATGCCCGACTACCAGTGCGTGCGGGTCAGCGAGGACGATCTGGCAATCGAACTGGTGGGCCGGGGCGTGAAGCTGGTGGGTGCCGACGAGGCGGTGCTGCCCGACGGCCGCCGCATGACGGCCGACCGGGCCGACCGGGCCAGCAAGACATTCACCGACACGTTCACACGAAAATACGCCGAGATTGCCGCCCGGAATCCGGTCTATGCCCAGCTCCGCACGGTGATCGACCTGGCTATTCTGGCGGCCTACCTGCAGGAACACGATGCCTACGGGCGGACGCACTGGGATGCCGCAGGCCTGCGTGACGAGCAGATCTGCCAGACAGAACGCTTTCAGCCCCCAACGGCCGTAGAACCTGCGATCAACGCGGTCTGGCGTGGCAGTCGGCTGCTGACACCGATCGGTGGCGGCGTCTCCCTGCAGCCCCGGATGGCGCTCGATTCGCCCAATCTGCTGATGGACGAGCAGGGCACCGTAGCCGCCGCCCGCGGCGAAAAACTTGCCGTCCCCGCCGGCCGCTGGTGGTGGGACTGACTTTACGAAAAACACGACTTCCTGTCGTTTTTTCTTGGCAAACGCAGTTTGCTGGTGCTGCGCATGGCATCCTGCCATGCCGGCGATTAGGCGCTGCACCGGTATCCTGCCGAACGTATCCGTGAGGGGCTGCCCATGTCCCGAGAGCCGGCGTTGCTGACCAGCGCAGGCAGGATGCCGGAGCGCAGTCAGCATCGAGTGAGCGAAGGACAGGATGTCCGCAGCG
>CANETO010000324.1 GCA_947440895.1 Planctomycetaceae bacterium
AGCGTCGATCCAGCGACGGAACAGCGTGATGGCGTCGTCGGGAAGCTGCCGGGCATTTTTGAAGTCGCCGTGCGCGGCCGCCGCGTGCCAGGGGGGCATCCGTCCTTGCTCCATCGTCTCGAGCATCATCTCCGCCCAGCCGCGGACCTCGTCGAGGGCGGAGACGTCGAACGGCCCGATCTCGCCGGCACGATGGCATTCCATGCAGTTGTCATGGAGCATGGGAAGGATCTCGCGGTGGAACGTCGGCGCGGAGGCCTCGGCGTTGCGAACGTCGCGGTCGAACGTGATCAAGCACCCGACGGGCTCCGTCCGCGGCACCGCCACGGGGCGGCCGGCGAGGAGATCGTCGATCGCGGCGACGAGGTCGTGGCTCGTGGCCGCCGGGCGTGCGAGCCCCGGAGTGAACTGGTCGTCGATACGGCCTGCGTAGGCGACGGCGCCGAGGGCGTCGAGCACCACCACGCCGCCGGTGCGTGTTGCTCCGAGCTGCCGCGCGATCCGCTGCCCCTTGTCGAGCACGAGCGGAAACGTCACGCCCATCTCGTGGGCGGCAGCGACAAACTCCTCGGCCGTGTCCTGCCGGTTGGAATCGACGCCGATCACTCGGACGTCGCGGTCGGCATACCGCGACGCGATCTCCGCGAGTCGCCCGGCATACTGTCTGGCCACCGGGCAGCCGACACCGAGAAAGGCGATGACGTGGCACCGTGCCGCGGGATCGAACTCGATCCGACTGCCGTCGACCGCCTCAAGCGGAAACGCCTCAGAGGCGAGGCCCTCCGCGTGGGCCACTCCACCACAGAGAGGCCCAAGCAGCATGAACACGACGGCCAGGTGGGGACGGTGCATGCGAAACCCTCAGCAAGACGATGGAGAGACTGGCTGTGAATTCTAGAGGGTATCTGAGTCTGTCTGCAGATGCTCAACCGACTTTTCAAGGAGCCGGGGGTCGGTGGAAGCCGGAGCGAGTCGGGCTATCCTGCCCTCGAGTCGGAGGCTTTCACCGCCCCCGGCGGCTTGGGCCACTCGACGCATGTCGGCTCGTTGTCAGGCGTGGGGCGGCCCGCCCGCCTTGTCGTCCGCCACCTCCGCGCCGTCCTTACGCTCCGGAAAGGCCAGCGAGGCAGCCACGCTCGTGCCGATCAGACCCACGATCACCAAGAGCGAGACCGCCGGGTGCACCAGATGCCCCTTGGTGTGGGGATCCCAGCCGCCCCACGTGGCCAGCGACTCACTGTGTCGGACGGCCTCAATGATCATCTTCCCACCCACGAACACGAGCACCGCGGAGAGGCCGTAGTTGAGGAACCGAAACATGTCCATCACGCCCGCCAGCAGGAAGTAGAGGGCGCGGAGGCCGAGGATTGCGAAGACGTTCGACGTGAAGGCGACGAAACGCATGTAGTGGGCCCCTGGCGTGACGATGCCGAGGATCGCCGGCACGCTGTCGACGGCAAAGAGCACGTCGGTGCTCTCCACGATCAGGAGCACGAGAAACAGCGGCGTGGCCATCAGCCGGCCCTGTTCACGCACGAAGAACTTGTCTCCTTCCGACTGGTTCGTGACGGGGATCAGTCGCCGGAAGAGCTTGACGAGCGCACTCTCCTCCGGATGGGAGTCCTCCTCGCCGAACGCCAGCTTGATGCCCGTGTAGACGAGGAAGGCGCCAAACAGCGGCATCACCCAGTGGAATCGCTCGACCAGTTCAGCCCCCACGAGGACGAACGACAGCCGCATCAGCACGGCCCCCAAGATTCCCCAGAAGAGCACGCGGTATTGATACTTCAGCGGCACGCGGAAGTAGCCGAAGATCACCGCGAACACGAAGACGTTGTCCATCGACAGCGACCATTCGACGAGATACCCGGTGAGGAACTCGATGGCGGCCTGGCCGCCAAGCCACCACCAGACCACGGCGTTGAAGGCCAGGGCCAGGGCCGCCCAGAACAGCGTCCAGAAGGCGCTTTCCTTGAGCGAGGGCTCATGGGCCTTCTTGTGGAATACCGTCAGGTCGAGGGTGAGCAGGATGGCGACCATGGCGGCGAAGGCCAGCCAGTGCCACATGAGGATCGTCGGGCCCGAGGCTGCGAGGTCTACCGCTGCGGCGAGTGGTGCAAGCAGATGCAACGTGATTGGTTCCTGAGGGGGGGCGCGGTCGAAGCGGGAGTCAAATCTTAGCCGACAGGCGTCAAGAAGTGGCAGATCACGTGGAATCGGCCCGCCGGAACGGCAGATGCTCCGTCGCTACGGCGAGGATACGCCTGAGGCTCCTGCGCATCCGCCGATTCCGGCTCGTCAACCGTGGCTTCGCAGGATGCGAAGCGCAGCACCAGCGGGCGGAGGCCCGCCAAGTGCCTTGCTGAGGACAGGCATCCGCCTGTGCTGGCAACACGATGTCGTGTTTTCCGTGAAGTCGGCTCCTCGAGTGGCGTATGGCGGTGCCTCATTCGTCGTCTCTTGCCTCGTCCGGCAGCGCCGTGACGAAGCTGGTGGTGATCGCCGCAAAAACCGGGGAGACTGCCGTCCACTCCCGATCCTCCGCCTGGCAGATGAGGAGATAGATCGCGTCGGCCGTTTCCAGCGTCCGCACCTGCGCGGTGTTCGTGAGATCGAGACAATAGAAGTTGATGTCCAGGCCTGTGAGGGCATGCCCGGCGATGTCATCGCCGGCAGCCTCGCTGTCGAGGTCCTGGTACTCCGCCCGCATCTGGGCGAGCACCGCCTCGGCGAGTTCGGCCGGATTGCCGCCGGCCGCGTGGCCGCTCACCGACCAGAAGCCCCCCTCCGGCGAATAGACGGTCACCGCGGCATAACGATCCTGTGAGTCATCGGTGTCGACCGACCAATTTTCGGGGTAGTCGAAGGCCAGCCCAAAACGGTTGAAGTGCATCGTCGCGACAGATCCTACTGGAAAAAAGGGGCGGGAATTCCCGGGGTGGTTTGCGAGCTTTGGAGCATTGTATGCAGTCGCGGAGCGGTCTGGACCGCCCCCCGCGACACCGCTATCGTCCGGCCCTCGCAGGCAGTCCTCGGCGGGCCCGCACGGGTCCGCGGTTTCGATCGTTTTTCCTCCCGGCAGACGTCGTTTCATGGCGCAGTCCCCAGTCACACTCGCGGCAGCTCCCCGGGCTGCCTCGGCTCAGGTTCTCGACTACGCGATCCCGGCGGTCATCCTGTTGTCGGTGATGGTGGTGCTGGCACCGGTGCCGGCCGCGGTCGTGGATCTGCTGCTGGCGGCCAACCTGACCCTGTCGGTGCTCGCGCTCCTGGGGGCGCTCGCCGCCCGCACGCCGCTGGAACTCAGCATCTTCCCCACGTTCCTGCTCGGCTCCACGCTCGTGCGGCTGGTGCTCAACATCGCCACCACGCGGCTGGTGCTTTCCCGCGCGGCCATCGACGGCTCGGCCGCCGCCGGAGAGATGGTGCAGGCGTTCGGTGAATTCGTGGCCGCCAACAACC
>CANETO010000325.1 GCA_947440895.1 Planctomycetaceae bacterium
CCCCATCGCGCGGATCGCCCGCACGCCGCCGACGCCGAGCACGAGCTCCTGTCGGATCCGCAGCCGCGAATCACCTCCGTAGAGGCGGCTGGTCAACTCCCGGTCTTCCGGGTTGTTCACCTCCACATCGGAGTCGAGCAGGAAGAGATTGATACGGCCGACCGCCATCCTCCAGACCTTGGCGAAGATCGGTCCCGACCGCGTGTCGATCTGCACGGTGATCGGCGTGCCATCGGCGCCGAGGGCGGGCTCGATCGGCAGCGCCTCGGTCCGCGACTGCAGATATTCCTCATGCTGGTAGCCGTCGATGTCGAGTTGCTGCTTGAAGTAACCCTGGTCGTAGAACAACCCCACTGCGATCAGCGGAATGCCGAGTCCGCTGGCGCTCTTGATGTGGTCGCCCGAGAGCACGCCCAAACCGCCAGAATAGATCGGCACCGATTCGTGGATGCCGAATTCCGCGGAGAAATAAACCACCGGCTTCGAGCCAAGCACGCCGGCGTGCACAGTGCTCCAGGTCGATTCGCCGGCCATGTATTCCTTGAGCCGGCGATAGGCCTGATTGATCCGGCTGTAGAGCACCAGTTCTGCGGCCCGGGCCTCGAGGCGTTCCGGGGTGAATTCGGCGAGCAGCGCGATCGGATTGTGATCCAGTTGCCGCCAGCGGATCGGATCAAGCTCCCGGAACAGGTTCGTCACCTCCGGGTGCCAGCTCCACCACAGGTTGCGAGCCAGGGCCATGCACTTGTCGTAGAGATTCTGGGGCGACAGCTCATCCAGCCGCGGCGGGGCCAGTTGCGAGAGGCTCGCGGCCCCTGTTCCAGCAGATGCTGAGGCGGGACTTCTGGACGCACTGGTGGCGCGGACTTCTTCAGCCTGGCTCATGGGATGGCTCCGGACGTGATGAGGAGAGGTGGGGGGAACCTGCCAGAAGGACCCGGAGTATATCTTCCTGCGGATTTCCAGCGACCCCCGCCCGGAATGTTCTCATCCCTGCATAATGCTGGGATGTTCAAATCCGGCCTTCGACATCCCGACCCCGTCGCGATCGCAGCCCTTGGCAACGAGCTATCCGCACTCGCCACGCAGACGGCCGCCATTGGCCCTTGGAGGAGCGGCGGGTTCGCGGCCCTGGCTCGATCCGGTGCCTTGTCAGGATTCATTCCCGCCGACTGTGGCGGGACGGAGGCTGACGAGCCGGCTCTGCTCCGCCTGTTGGCCGCCATCGCGGCCCGCTGTCTGACAACGGCGCTCGTTCTCTCCCAATGGGCCAGCGGGTGCCGGATCATCGCCGGCGGGGAACAGGCCGTGCGGAAAAGCCGCCTGCCCGCCCTCGCCCGCGGTGACACACCCACCACGGTCGGTATCTCGCAACTCTCCACAAGCAGCCGCCATTTGGGCACGCCGTCGCTGACCGCAGCACGCACCCATAACACGTGGAGGCTGAACGGACTCTGTCCCTGGGTCACCGGTGCCGATTCGAGCGACACACTCGTCACTGGCGCTCTGACCGAGACAGGCGAACAGCTCTTCTTCGTTGTCTCCACCGCCGCAAAGGGCCTCGACATCGCGCCGCCCATGCAGATGCTCGCCCTTTCCGGAAGCCGGACCTCACGCGTGGCCTTCCGGGATGTCGAGCCGGCCGACGTGATCGTGCCGGCCGAGGCGGGAGTGCGGACGGGCGGCTTGGCGACCACGGCGCTGGCGGTGGGCGCCACGCGGGCGGCCATCGCGATCATCGACGACGAGGCGCGTGCGCGGTCGGCACTCGAGCCCGTGGCTGCCGGTCTGCGGACCGAGGTAGACGAACTCGCCCAGCGACTCGATGCGGCGGCCGACGGCGGCATCGAGCCAGCCGATCGCGACCGACTGCGGGCCCGTGCCAATGGACTCGTGGTGCGGGCCGCGCAGGCGGCCTTGACGGCATCGAAGGGGGCGGGCTTCGTGGCCGGCCATCCGGCGGAGCGGCTCGTCCGCGAATCGCTGTTCTTTCTGGTCTGGAGCTGCCCGCAGTCGGTCTCGGCCGCCGTGATGTGCGAACTCGCAGGACTCGGCAGTCCGTAGCGGTAGTCTTATCCTGCACTTTCTGGGGCTTTTCTTCTTGCACGGGATCAACGAGACATCGTCATGAACACCACTCGCACGCACCTCGTCCTCTCAGCCGCGCTCACGGCCGTGCTCGCGCTCGCCGGGTCGGCATCGGCCCAGCTCGACCGCTTCGAGGACTTGAGCAGCCTCCCGTTCGCGGAGAATCGGCCCACGCCGAAGACCGCACAGACCCTGCGTGATGAACTCCTGTTCCAGCGTGCCACGCAGACTTACCTCTGGGCGCTGCCGCTCGTCAACACGCTCGGCATGAAGGTCGGTTCTGAAAAGGCCTTCGGCGCTGGCTACAACGTTCTCCCGGTCTGGGAGCAGCGACTCGACGCTAAGACGCTGATCACGACCCCCAACTCCGATGTGATCTACGCGATGGGCTACGTGGACCTCGGCAAGGACGGCCCGCTGGTGTTCGAGGCTCCGCCCAACCTCCAGGGCATCCTGCTCGATGTCTGGCAGCGGCCGATCCCGGTCGATGGCGGCAGGTTCTTTGGAGATGTCGGCCTGCCTGGCCCCGACGCCGGCAAGGGCGGAAAGTTCCTGCTGCTGCCACCCGGCTTCGCGGGACCAGTGCCGGAGGATTGCTTCGTCTACCGTTCGCCGACCAACACCGTGTTCGTCTTCCTGCGCGCGTTCTATCAAGACCCAAAGAACCTCGCGCCGGCGGTAGCGCTCATCGAGCAGTCGAGGATCTATCCGCTCAACGGCAAGGAAGCCGCCAGGCCGATGGAGTTTCCCGATGCCTCCGGCGTGCCGGTCAGCATGCTGCCGATCAGCGACGGCACCGCCTTCGACGCACTCAAGAAACTGGTGGAAAGCGAGGGCACCAGCCTTGCCGACGCCGATTCGCTCGGCATGCTGGCTTCGATCGGCATCGCCAAGGGTCGGCCCTTCGAGCCCGACGCAAAGACACGGGCGATCCTCGATCACGCCGCGAAGACGGCCTACAAGATGAGCCGCGTCATCGGCTTCGAGGAGATGGTCGGGGGGCGTTCCCTGCGGATCTATCCCGACCGCCGGTGGATCAATCCAATGGCCGACGCGACCCCGGAAAATCTCGGCGGGCCTTTCGACCTCGGCTGGCGGAGGGTGGCTGGGGGCTATCTCGATCTCGACGCCCGGATCTGGTTTTTCACCAACTACTACTCTGTCAGCCCCGGCATGCTGTCGCAGACGCCCGGCCGGGGCGCCAAATACATGATCGCCTTTGTCGACGGCAGCGGTGCGAACCTGTCGGGTGGAAGCAGCTACCGCCTCCGTCTGCCCCGCGACATCCCGGCCGCCAACTTCTGGTCAGTCACGCTCTACGAGGCCGAGAACGGTTCCGGGCTTGCCAACGGCCG
>CANETO010000326.1 GCA_947440895.1 Planctomycetaceae bacterium
CTCGACCGCATGCGGCCCAGGGCGTGGTCGATGATCTGGAGCATGGCCAGCAGCGTGACGGTCCCGGTCTCGCGACCGAGCGCCGCCAGATCCACTCCCAGGCCGTCACCCTGCAGCATCAGGTCGGCGCCACAGCCAACGCTCGCCAGCAGGCTGTCCCGCAGCGCCGCGAGGAGTTGTTCCAGCACCCCGCCGGGATCAGCGCCGCCTGCAATTGCCGCATCGAACGCCGCTAGCGCCCCGCGGGCATCCCGCGCCGCCAGGCAGGCGATGACCGCCCCCACCTTTTCCTCGCGACCGGTGCCGATCACGGCGTGCACGTCGTCGACACCGATCGAACCGCCGGCCGATCCGAGCAACTGCTCCAGCAGCGACTGGCTGTCTCGCATGCTGCCGGCCGCGCGGCGGGCGATCAGGGCGAGCGCCTCTGCCGAGACCTCGGCCCCTTCCGCCTCCACGATCTGTGCCAGACGGCGAGCGATTGCGGGAGCATCGACGGTCTGAAAATCAAACCGCTGGCACCGCGAGAGAATCGTGATCGGCAGTTTGTCGGGCTCGGTGGTGCAGAGCACGAACTTCACGTGGGCTGGCGGCTCCTCCAGCGTCTTAAGCAGCGCGTTGAAGGCCTCCCGCGTGAGCATGTGCACTTCGTCGATGATGTAGATCTTGTAGTGGCCCTGGGCCGGCCTGACGGCGACGTTCTGCCGCAACTGCCGCATCTCGTCGATGCCGCGGTTGCTGGCGGCGTCGATCTCCACCACGTCGACATCCTGCCCGGCCGAGATCGCCAGACAGGAATCGCAGACGTTGCACGGCTCACCGCGAACGCGACTGGTGCATTCGAGCGCCTTGGCATAGATCCTCGCGGCGCTGGTTTTGCCCACGCCGCGGGCGCCGGTGAAGAGATAGGCATGGCCGATCCGGCCCGATTCGATCGCCCCAGAGAGGCCGCGGGCAACGTGTTCCTGACCGACCAGTTCGTCGAACCTTTGCGGACGGTAGCGGCGGGCCACCACCTGATAGCCCTGCACCGGAGCAGCGGGACCTGCGTCGGAGGCTGGTGGGCTCTGGGCCATCGGAGCCGTCTGTGCGGTGATCGGTAGTGCGGGAAACGGTGCGGGGGAAGTGGCCGGACGCCGATGAGAGGCCCACCGCACAAAGGAGCGACTGCTTATGGCTGCTGCGGTTAGGCCCTGACCAGGTTCACAGGCCCCCATCGCAGGGGCCTCTCATCGGCGTTCGCACCACCTGTTTTGTACGCGGCGTCGCGCGTGCGGTCAAAGGCTGCTACATTTTCCCGCCTATGACGTCACCGATGATGCAGCAATTCGAGGCCGCGAAAGCCCGGTGCCCGGGGGCGCTGGTGCTGTTTCGCATGGGGGACTTCTACGAGCTTTTCGGCGACGACGCCCGGGAAGCCGCCGATCTCCTCGACCTCACGCTCACCAGCCGCGACAAGGGCCCCGACGCCATGCCGATGGCCGGCTTCCCGCACCATCAACTCGACGTGCACCTGGTGAAGCTCGTGGCCGCGGGCCGACGGGTGGCCATCTGCGAACAAATCGACGGGCCAGCTTCGACGGATGGAAAGCCCACCAAGGGGCTCCTCCGCCGCGAGGTGACGCGGATCGTCACCCCCGGCATCGCGTCGGACGAGTCGCTGCTCGACCCGACAAAACGCAACTGGTTGGTGGCGATCGTGCCTCGGGCCCTCACACGCCGGATGGCCGACTCCGCGACCGCCGCCGCCGGGAGGGAGCGGGATGACGTGGCCGACGGCATCCTCTGCGGGCTGGCGTGGATCGACGTAGCGGCGGGACGCTTCGAGGCGGCGGTTGTGCCCCGCGACGACGTTGCCGACCTGCTCCTCAGACTCGATCCGGCCGAATGCCTCTGTGCTGAGAAGGACCGCGAGGTCGTTGCAACTCTTCTCCGTGAGTCTGGGGGCGGCCTGCTGTCGGCCAGCTGCGCGGTGACGGCCCGCCCCGACTGGTGGTTCGACGACACCTCGGCGCAGACCGCCGTGGGCCGGGCCCTGTCGCAGAAGCGACTGGAGGGGCTGGGCTTCGAACTGCCGGCCGACCTGCCCGGGATCGCGGCGGCGGGCGGGATCGTGGCTTATCTGGAGGAGAACGAGCCGGCCGCGGTAGGCCGCATTGAAACGCTCTCGGCCTGGCGTCCGGGCCACCACATGGAGATCGATGAGGCCTCCCGCCGCAGCCTAGAACTCGTACGGTCGGCGGCGGGCGGTAGCAACCGCCGCGAGGGAACGCTGGCCGGTGTGGTCGATCGCACGAAGTCGCCGATGGGGGCGAGGCTGCTCGTCGAGTGGCTCTCGGCCCCGCTGGTCGACAAGCCGCAGATCGACGCCCGCCTCGACGCGGTGGCGACGCTGGTGGCGAATCAGTCGCTCGCCACGCGGCTGTCCGAAAAGCTCACCGGCATCGGCGACCTCGAACGGCTCGTCAGCCGCGTGATCTCGGGCCGCGCGGGCCCACGTGATCTGGAGCGGATCGGCCGGGCCACGGCGGTACTTCCCGACCTGATCGCCGAACTGGCCGGCAGCGGCGGCCTGCTGGCCACCCTGCGAGACGCCATCGACCCGTGTGAGGAACTGTCACAGCGAATCGGCGCCACGCTCCGCGAAGGCTGCCCCGTGTTTGCCCGCGACGCCGGATTCATCCGGCCCGGCTTTGATGCGCGCCTCGACGAGCTTGTGGAACTGGCCTCGGGCGGCAAGGCGTGGATCGCCCGGTATCAGGCCGAGCAGATCGAACGGACCGGGATTTCGACGCTCAAGGTCGGCTTCAACCGAGTGTTCGGCTTCTTCCTGGAAGTGGGCCGCGCGCAGGCGGCGAAGGTGCCGGCCGACTACATCCGCAAGCAGACGGTGAAGAATGCCGAACGCTACACCACGCCGGAGCTCGACGACCGCCAGCGGCAGGTGCTCGGCGCGGAGGAGGAGTCGTTGCGGCGGGAGATGGAACTGCTCGAACTGCTGCGGCTCTTCGTGGCGGAGCACCGCGCCGCCCTCGATCGCGTCACCGCGATCCTCGCCACGCTCGACGTGCTGCGTTCGCTGGCCGACGTGGCCCGCGCGCGGGGCTGGGTGCGGCCCGAGATCACGGAGGGGGGCGATCTCTTCGTCGAAGCCGGTCGCCACCCGGTGCTGGAGGATCTGCTTCCGGCGGGGACGCTCGTCGCCAACGATCTGATGCTGTCGTCGCTGACTCAACCGGCTGGTGCGGCGACCGCTCCGGCCATCCTGCTTGTCACCGGCCCCAATATGGGCGGCAAGAGCACGTTCATCCGGCAGGCGGCGCTCGTAGCCGTGCTGGCCCAGGCCGGCAGCTTCGTGCCGGCGAAGCGGGCCCGCGTCGGCATCGTCGACCGGCTCTTTGCACGGATAGGCGCCGGCGATGACCTTGCCCGTGGC
>CANETO010000327.1 GCA_947440895.1 Planctomycetaceae bacterium
AGGACTATTGGAAGACATTCCGCGACAAGGTCCGTGCCGTGACCCGCGAGGATCTCAAGCGGGTGGCAGAGAAGCATCTCGATCCGAAGAAGATGGCGATTCTCGTGGTGGGTGACTGGGAGAACATCGCCCCCGGCGACCTTGAGAAGCGTGCCAGCATGAACGACTTCTTTGGCGGCACGGTGAAGCACCTGCCGCTCCGCGATCCGCTGACGCTAAAACCCTTGCCGGAGAAGGCGGGACAATGATGCACGACGTGCGGGGACGGTTCGTTGCCGCCCTCGCGGCGGGAATGCTGTGGGCCGCGACCGCCGTCGCCCAACCGCCGGCGCCGCGGGCTGATGTTTTGGCCGCGCCGATGCCTCTGCCCGAGGCCGGACCACAGCGGACGGCGATCCCGCCCCGCAACACCGGGCCGGCCGCCAGGGCCCACTCCCGGTATCGACGTGGCCGTCACGGCACCACCCGCATCATCCGCCGAACGCCCGAGGTGATGCGAGAAGATGCGGCCCGTGTGAAACGCGGCGATCTCTTCAGCACCTGGTCGAACGAATATCTGGAGTGACACCGGCTGAAGGTGCCGCATGGAGTTCACACCGGTGGGGTCACGTCGCCCTCTGCCGGCGATCGAGAGACACAACGTGCCGTGAGGTGGTGAAATGACTGACGTGCTTCAGGGGCGTGGGGTCGGGGCTCACCGGTGGAGACCGGCCCTCCTGTCGGCCGTCATGGTCGCCGGCTGGTGGGGCGGTGCCTCGGCTGCCGAGTGGCCGCAGTTTCGCGGACCGGGCGGCGCCGGTGTGGGTGAATCCTCGGTGCCTGTCACCTGGAGCGACACGCAACACCTGCGCTGGAAAACCCCTCTGCCTGGCCCGGGTTCATCGAGCCCGATCGTCCAGGGGGACCGTGTGTTCGTGACCTGCTATTCCGGGGCCGGCGGCGCGGGGGAGCGGGCTGCGGAGCCGGCAAAACTCCAGCGACACATTCTCTGTGTGCGAAAGGCCGACGGAGCCGTGCTCTGGCAGCGGGATCTGGCCGCGGAACTCCCCGAGGATGCCTACGAGGGCTTTCTCACCGAACATGGCTATGCAAGCAGCACGCCGGTGACTGACGACAGCGGCACGGTCTTCGCATTCTTCGGCAAGAGCGGTGTCGTCGCGTTTGACATCGCGGGGGAGAAACTCTGGCAGACGGCCGTCGGCAAGGAGTCGAGCAATCGCCACTGGGGCTCGGCCGCCAGCCCGGTGCTGCATGGTGACACCGTGATCGTCAACGCCGCCGAGGAGAGCCAGTCGATCCGGGCCCTCGACCGGAGATCAGGCCGCGAGATTTGGAAGGCTGAAGGCGCTGCTCTCGAACTGGCCTATGGCACTCCCGGACTCGTGTCGCTCGACGACGGCTCGCAGGAACTCGTGATCGCGGTGCCGGGCGAGGTGTGGGGAATGAACCCAGCCACTGGCAAGATGCTCTGGCATGCCGACATGGGGCTCACGGGCAACGTGTCGCCGAGCGTCATCGTGGATGGCACCACGGTCTACGTGTTTGGCGGCTTCCGGTCGTCCGGTTCCCTGGCGGTGCGGGCCGGCGGGAGGGGCGATGTCACCCGTTCGCACGTGCTCTGGACGAGTCGCAACAGTTCCTACGTCGCCACACCGCTCTTGCACGAGGGCCATCTCTATTGGATCGACGACCGGGGACAGGCATTCTGCGCCGCTGCCGCAACGGGAGAACTCGTCTACCGCGAGCGGGTGGACGGCATGACCCAGGGCGGGCGACCGGTCTATGCGTCGCCGGTGCTCTCCGCCGGCCGGCTGTACGTCGTGAGCCGCTGGAGCGGCACCTTCGTGTTGCCCGCGGCCCCGCGGTATGAGATTCTGGCCCAGAACCGCTTCGAGTCGGATGACAGCGACTTCAGCGGCACGCCTGCCATCAGCGATGGCGACATCTTCCTGCGGTCGGGACGGTTTCTTTACTGCGTGGGGGCGACGGGCCGGCAAGAATAGCTAGAGCATTCTTGTACTCTGATCGTCACCTGGGGTGATGACTGCTTACGAACGTCGTTGCATGCATACAACCGCCTTGGTGCGCACACTTCATGTTTGTCTCATTCCTTTTTTGTCCAAGGAGCCTCTGATGAAACGTGCGACTGGAATCAGATGGATGGCAGCCGCCGCGGTGCTCACCGCGGCGCTCGTGACGGTGTCCTTGGCACAGCCGCCTGAGCGACCGGATGGACCTCCCGATCGCGGTGGTCCAGCGGAAGGTGCCGGCGGTGCCCGGGAAGGCCGTGGCGGCCCCGGCGGCCCCGGCGGCCAGGGCGGCCCCCGTGAGATGCGTGGCGGGCCCGGCGGGCCGCCATCGCCCGAACGGCTTGTCGAACACGCGATGAGCTTCGACGCCGATGGCGATGGCAAGCTCGATCGCAGCGAGCTCATGAAGTTTGCCGAAGACATGCAACGCATGCGGGGCGGCCGGGGCGGGCCTGGTGGGAGCAGGGGCGGCCCTGAGGGACGAAGTGGCCGGGGGCCGGACGGGTCCGGGGGCTTCGGTGGCCCCGGCGGCGGCCCCCCCAGCTCATCAGAAGACCGCGAAAGGCCTGCTCGGCCGCGCAGGCCGGAATAACGCCTCCGCTTCCGCTGGGCCAGAACTCCGCCCCTTCAGACTGGGAGGGGCTTGAGCAGCCGCGAGGAATCACCTCAATGAACCACACCTCGCAACCTGCCCTCATCGCGCTCGACTGGGGAACGTCGTCGCTCCGCGCCTACCTGATGGCACGCGACGGGGCTCTGCTCGAGCGTCGGGCAGAGCCCTGGGGCATCCAGCGGCTTCCCGAGGGAGGCTTCATTGCTGCGTTCCGTGGCATTGCCGGTGACTGGCGAGATGAACTGCCGTCACTGCCTGTTGTGGCCGCAGGCATGATCGGCAGCCGTCAGGGCTGGTTGGAAGTGCCGTATGTCGAGTGCCCTGCCAATCAAGAGGCGATCGCCGCCGGAATCGTGGCCTGCGATGCTGCCTGTGGCACGCTGCACATCGTGCCTGGCCTCATGCAGGGGGGAAAGCTGCCAGACGTCATGCGGGGCGAGGAGACGCAGATCGTCGGGGCCCTCTCCCTTGCACCGGAACTCGCCACGGAATCGCTCTTCGTGCTCCCGGGCACGCACTGCAAGTGGGCCGATGTCCGTGATGGCCACGTGATCGGATTCAAGACCTATATCACCGGCGAACTATTCGCAACGCTTCGCGACCATTCGATCCTCGGCAGGCCAGCGAAAGAAGCTGTCATACCAACTGTGGAGGCAACCACTGCGGCGACTGACGCCGCCTTCCTCCGCGGGCTTGAGACCGCTCGCGAGAGCGGTGGCGAAGGCGTGGCCGGCAGACTGTTCACCACGAGAGCTCTGTTTCTTGACGGTCAGCTGACG
>CANETO010000328.1 GCA_947440895.1 Planctomycetaceae bacterium
TCAGCGCCACCGACCGCGTGAAGGTGAAGGTGCCGGTCGACCTGAAGGGCGAGTGCCCAGGCCTTCGGGCTGGCGGCGTCGTCAACCTGATCCTGCACGAAATCGAACTGGAATGCCGCGCCGACGCCGTTCCCGAAAAGATTCACGCAGCGGTCGGGAAACTCCAACTGGGCGGCACGATCAAGGTGCACGACCTGGAACTGCCGGCTGGGGCGAAGGCCCTTGTCGATGCCGATGACGCGGTCGTCACCTGCACTGTGCTCGTTGAAAAGGGCGAGGAAGCGGCGACTGGTGGTGCCGAACCCGAACTCATTGGCCGCAAGCCGGCCGAGGAAGGAGAGGCCGAAGCGGAGAAGTCCTGAGGACGTGCGGCCTGAGCCGCGTTCGCTGCTTCCCGGCAACCACACGTGAAACTCTTGGTTGGCCTAGGCAACCCGGGACGCGGCTACGAGGGCACCCGCCACAACGTCGGCTTCGACGTGCTGGAGATCCTCGCCCGGCGGGCTGGCTCTCCTGTCCGAAGGGCCCGGTTTCAGGGTGACACGGTGCAGGCCACGCTGCGAGGCTGCCCGGTGCTCTTGCTCTGGCCGCTCACGTGGATGAATCTCAGTGGCTCAAGCGTGCTGGCCGCTCGCGACTTTTACAAAATCGATGATGGCGACATTCTGGTGATTTGCGATGATTTTCAACTCTCCACCGACACGATCCGGCTGCGTTCCAGCGGCTCGGCCGGCGGTCAAAACGGCCTCGCCGACGTGCTGTCCCGACTCGGCGGTACGTCGATCCCGCGTCTGCGGGTGGGCGTCGGTCCGCTGCCTGCCGGCTGGAAGTCAGCCGACTTCGTGCTCGGAAAATTTGCGAAGTCGGAACGTGCCGCCGTCGACGGACTCCTCGAGCGGGCGGCCGACGCAGCAGAAGAGTGGGTGGCGCTGGGTATCCAGGCGGCCATGAACAGATACAACTGAGAAGGAGTGACACCACCGGCGATCGCCGCTGGTAATCTCCCTCAAAAGACCCGGACAGAGACGATTCTCGAATACTCAGATCACAGCCAACCAAACCCCGACAGCCCACGACCCTTGGAGCGGAAATAACATGCAGGTTTATGAGGGAATGTTCATTCTCGATCCGTCGAAGTATTCGCGCGATCCCGCGGCTTCGGCGCAGCAGGTAGCCGACATCATCACGCAGAACGGTGGCACGATTCTCGCCGCTCGGCTGTGGGACGAGCGGAAACTCGCCTATCCGATCAAGGGACACAAGAAGGGCGTCTACTGGCTGACCTACTTCCGGATGGAAGGCGGCAACCTGACTGCGCTCGAGCGTCAGTGCGAGATCACCGACGACATCATCCGGAAACTCGTGCTGCGGGTCGACCCCCGGATCGCCGACGCCTTGGTGCAGCACGCGTTGGCAGGCGACACCGCAGCCCGACGTCCGGCAGCCCCGGTGGGCGGACCGGTCGCTGCGGTGGCCGTTGAGACCATGGCCGCCGAGGGCGGCGACGCGGAATAGTCGCTCGTGCACTACGGTCGCGGGGCTGACGCATGGCCTTGGCCTCGCGTCTGCCGCCAACCGCGGCAGCTTGCAACGACAGCAGCAAAGGGCTATCCTTCATCGCGTGTTGTACAACTGTCCAGTCATCAAAACACCACCGCGAAGGAGTCACGCGTCATGGCAAGCTTTAACAAAGTGATCCTCCTGGGCAATGTGACCCGGGATCCTGAGCTCCGCTACATCGCCAACGGAACCGCCGTCACCGACATCGGCCTGGCCGTCAACGATCGCCGGAAGACCGCCACGGGCGAGTGGGTCGAGGAAACAACCTTTGTCGACGTGACGCTCTGGGGCCGCACCGCCGAAATCGCTGGCGAGTATGTCACGAAGGGCTCGCCCCTCCTGATCGACGGCCGCCTCAAACTCGACACCTGGGAAAAGGACGGCAAGAAGAACTCCAAACTCCGCGTGGTCTGCGATCGGATGCAACTGCTCGGTAACCGTTCGGGAGAGGGCCGTCCCGGCGAAGCCCCCCGCGGTAAAAGCCGGCCTGCGGCTGCCAGCCACGCGAGCCCGGCCCAGACCGGTGGCGATGATTACGACCAGAGCGGTGGCTATGATGTGGGAGGCCCGAGTGAGCCCCCGAGCTATCACCAAGGCGGAGACAGCGTCAACAGCCGCGGCGGTGGCGACGACGACATCCCGTTCTGATGGTCGAGCCCGGCCCTTGCCGACATAACCGCTGATCCAACTACCGAATCCCTTCGCACGACCTCTTCCAACCACCCAACCACCCCTTCAACGTCCCCTCTCACAGGAGTTCCGTGATGCCAGTTCGAGACCTGCCGACAATCCGTTTGCCCGCCACCTCGCGGCTTCCGAAAGGAAAGCGCGGCGGCATCGAACTGCTGCTCGTTCACAACGTGGAGCACCTCGGCAAGCAGGGCGATGTGGTCGAAGTGAAGCGAGGCTTCGCGTACAACTATCTCATTCCGCAGGGACTGGCGACCGTCGCCACCGAGCACCACAAGCGGATGGTCGAGAAGCACCGTGCCAAGCTTGATGAGATCGCTCGCGAGCGTCTCGCTGGCCTGAGGAGCGTGCTCGCTGAACTGGTACGAACGAGCGTGACGATCGAGGCAAACGCCAACGACGAAGGCCATCTCTATGGCTCTGTCGGCGCCCCGGAGATCTCCCGCTCACTCAAGCAGCAGGATCTGATGGTGACCCCCGATCAGATCATCCTGCAGGGGCCGCTCAAGGAAGTCGGACTCTACACCGTCCGCGTCCGTCTTGCTGCCGAGGTGGAGGGCGATCTGAAGGTGTGGGTGGTGCCGTCGAGCAGCGAGAGCGGCGCGAAGTAGTTCGAGAGGCACGATCAATCGGCCGTGACGGCGTTGGCACAAGCGGGATGTGTGTGCCGTGCGATCGATCGGACATGCGGCATAGGCCGGTGTTCGTTCGCTGTCATTGGCCCGAGGGCTGGCGTCCGTTCACATTCAAGGAGGGTGTCGGATGGCTACTTCGCGAGAAGGTGCGGCACGTGATTCGTCGCGCCGGGAGTTTTCCGACAAGCAATCGAATGGACAACGATCGCCCGAGCGGCGACGGAAGCGTGGTGACGATGCTGGTGGTGGGAGCCACGCTGCGGTGTCGGCCATCGATGCCCGGGAGCGCCCGGCGAACGTGGATGCCGAGCGGGCCGTGCTTGGCAGCATCCTGCTGAAGCCCGACGTCTGCGATGACATCGCTCTCCTTGTCAGGCCAGACGACTTTGCCGACGAGGCGCATCAGGTTCTCTACCGGCACCTGCTCGAACTGCACGATTCGGGCAAGCGGATCGACACCACGATCGTGCTGGAACGGCTCCGCACGCAGGGCGA
>CANETO010000329.1 GCA_947440895.1 Planctomycetaceae bacterium
CCGCAGCGCTCGCCCGCGGTCTGGCGGACGCCGTGCTCGAGGCGCGTCCCAGGCTGAGCGAACAGCAGGTTCGGCAGACGCTCGAGGCCTTCGACGCCCGCATGCAGGAGCAGGAACGGGCATTCGGCCTGCGGATGCGCGAGGCTGCCAAGGTCAACCTGGCCAAGGCGGCTGAGTTTGCCGCGACCAACGGCCGGAAACCGGGGGTGACGACCCTGCCCAGCGGCCTGCAGTACGAGGTGATCCGAGCGGGCACGGGCGGGAGTCCGACACTCGACGACACTGTCGCCGCGCATTACCGGGGCATGCATCTCGACGGCAGGGAGTTCGACGCCACCGATCCCAAAGGTGAACCCGCTGCATTTCCGCTTCGCGGCGTAGTGCCCGGCTGGCAGGAGTCGCTGCCGCTGATGAAGACGGGGGCGAAGTGGCGGATCTATGTGCCGCCGCAGTTGGGCTATGGCGAGGAAGGATCTCCGCCGGTTATCGAGCCGAACGAACTGCTGATTTTCGAGATTGAACTGGTGAACGTGCTGCCGCCCAAGTGAGGTGACTCTCCATGCGTAGGGCAAGGACGAAGGTGGGGTGTGCGCTGGCCACGCTTGCCGCGGGGTGGCTGGCCGGTGTGATGGTGGTAGCCACGGCGATGGCCACGTCACCCGTTCTCGCGGCTCCCCCGGCGGTCGACCGGTTTGAGGAGGCCCGCGAACGGATGGTCCGCGATGACATCGCCGGAGGCGGCGTGTCTGACCCGCGGGTGCTTGAGAGCATGCGGCTTGTGCCGCGGCACGAATTCGTGGGGGTGCCGCAGCGGCCCTACGCCTACTTCGACATGGCGCTTCCGATCGGCGCCGCACAGACGATCTCCGGGCCGTTCGTCGTCGCCTACATGACGGAGAAACTGCAGCCGCAGCCGACCGATCGAGTGCTGGAGATCGGCACCGGCAGCGGGTATCAGGCGGCCGTGCTGTCGCCGCTCGTGGGCACGGTCTACTCCATCGAGATCAGCCGCATGCTGGGTGAGAAGGCCGCCCGCACTCTGACACGACTGGGCTACCGCAACGTCATCACGAAGGTTGGCGACGGCTTTCAGGGATGGGCGGAGCACGCCCCGTTCGACAAGATCATCGTCACCTGCTCGCCGGAAAACATTCCGCAGCCGCTTGTCGATCAGCTCGCCGAAGGGGGACGCATGATCATTCCCGTCGGCGAACGCTACGAGCAGACGCTGGTGCTGCTCTCGAAGCGGAATGGCGTGATGGAACGGGAGTCGCTCGTCCCCAGCTTGTTTGTGCCCATGACAGGCGCTGCAGAGCAGGGGAGGAGAGTCCAACCCGACGGCACGAAGCCGGCCCTGCACAACGGTGGGTTTGAGGAGATGCTGCCCGATTCCAACGTCCCAGCCGCCTGGTACTACGGCCGACAGGTCGAGGTTGTTGCAGACCCGGAAGCCCCTGAGGGCCGCCAGTTTCTGAGGCTCGAAAACGGTCAGCCGGGGCGGCCCGCACAGCTCTTTCAAGGATTTCCGGTCGACGGCCGGGCAGTTGGCCGGGTGACGATTTCGCTGCAGATCCGCGCTGCCACCATTGCAGTCGGGCCGGGGCCAGAGGATTTCCCGGGAATCGTGGTGCGGTTCTTCAACGACGAACGCAGCCGTTCGTCGAACGGGCAGGTGGGGCCATGGAAGGACAACGGCCCCTGGCGAAGGGTCGAAGGGACAGTCACGGTGCCGCTCTGGGCCCGGGAGGCGATTCTGCAGGTGGGTTTGCTCGGCGGCACCGGCACGATCGACGTGGACGACGTCCGGGTGTCGGGAATCCCCCGCTGATTTCGGCACTTTCGCAGCGTTGGATACGGTCCGGAGAACCTTCGGGTCCGAGGCCGATCTGGCCTTCCCCACCGGCAGAGGAAGGCCGCTCATATTCCCCAGGCTGCTTGATTTACCAAATCGGCAAACTATCCTTGCCACATGCCGGCAGTATTTAGCGTTTTAGCCGCGTGCGGCTGAACAGCGGGCGATCCACACTTTTCAAGGGAGCGTGATTCAGATGTTGGTCAATCGTCGGTGGTTGCGGGTGGCTGGGGTTCTCACGTTTGTCGCGGTTGCAGCGACGGCCTGCGACGCTGATGCTGGCTGGCATCACCGGTATCGCGGTTATGGTTCGTCTGGCGGCAGCTCGGGCGGTTCGTCCGGCGGCAGCTCAGGCGGCTCCTCCGGTGGCAGCTCGGGGGGTTCCTCCGGTGGCTACAGCTCGGCTGGTTCGTCCGGTGGCAGTTCGGGCGGCAGCCATGGTTCGTCCGGCGGCAGCTACGGCTCATCCGGCTCAGCTGGCTCGCACGGGAGCTGGGGCTCGCATCATGCCGCAAAGATGGCTCGGCGTGCGTATCGGCATTCGAGCCATGGCTCATCCGGCGGCAGCTCCGGCGGCTCCTCAGGTGGCAGCTCGGGTGGTTCGTATTCCTACAGCGGCTCGTCGGGTGGTTCCTACGGCGGTGGTTCGTACGGCACCGGCTCCTACGGCGGCTCCTACGGCGGTGTCTCGGTGCCAGCAGGCACCTACTCCAGCGGCTATTCCAGCGGCTACAGCGATCCCGCCGAGTCGTATCGGGTGATGGGCGAGCAGCCCTCGGTCAGCGGCGGCGAGATCATCCAGACACCCAGCGCGATCAATCCGATCTCGAACGACTCGACGACGAGTATCGTGCCCGCGGATTCGGCTCTGCTGTCGGTGGAAGTTCCCGCCGGTGCCACGATCCATGTCAACGGCTCGAAGACCTCTGCCACGGGCACCGTCCGACAGTTCGTGTCGCGTGGTCTTGTCGCTGGTAAGAAGTATGAGTTCACAGTGCGTATGACCGTCGACCGTGATGGCCAGAGCAGCGAGCAGACCAAGGTCGTGTCGCTGGTCGCCGGTGGTCGTTCAAGTCTCTCCTTCACCGATGCCACCGCGGCCTCGGCACCGAAGACGAGCCTGACGCTACACGTGCCCGCCGACGCGAAGGTCTGGCTGGCCGGCAACGTCACCGCGTCGGCGGGTGCCACTCGGCAGTTCCAGACCTCGACGCTGGCCGTTGGCCAGTCGTGGAAGAACTATGAGATCCGCGTCGCCACCGTCGTCGACGGCAGCGAGCAGATCGTGTCGAAGGTGATCGATCTGGTCGCTGGCCAGTCGGTCGAGCTGTCGCTCGACCCGGCCCAGCGGACGGCCGCGACCGACGCCACCGCGTCGATTCGCTAGTGATCCTGGGGTCCCGGGCCCGTCCCGGCCGACCTGTGAAGTCCATGACTCCCGCGCGGCCGACTGCCGCGCGGGAGTTTTTCTTTTTTTGGGGCCAAATCGCATGCGACGAAGAGAGCGCAGCCCAAACCGCCGG
>CANETO010000330.1 GCA_947440895.1 Planctomycetaceae bacterium
CGCTACCCACGAGGAGAATGCCGACGGCCACGAGTGGCCATTCCCGACGGTCGTGGATCCAGCCTGCGAAACGCGTGTGTACGTCCATGACAAAAAATTCTACTTGAGAACCACCGATGGCGGTGCGCCGCCCCTTTGGCTCGCCACCGCTTGAGCCCATCGGTTCTTTCCGCGACACTGCGGCCATCATGAATACACGTAGCTTCGGACGGACGGGTTGGCAGGTTTCCGAGATCGGCTTCGGTGCCTGGGGCATCGGTGGCGGCCAGTGGGGCGGTGCCGACGAGGGAGAGTCGATGGCAGCCCTCCACAAGGCCCTCGACTGCGGCATCACCTTCTTCGACACCGCCGACGTCTACGGCGACGGCCTCAGCGAACGACTGATCGCCCGCCTCCGCCGGGAACGGTCCGAGCCCTTCACCGTGGCGACGAAGGCGGGACGTCGGCTCAATCCCCACACGGCCGACGGCTATAACGCCACGAACCTCGTGGCCTTCGTCGACCGCAGCCTGAAAAACCTCGCGACCGACCGCCTCGACCTCCTTCAGCTCCACTGCCCGCCGACCGAGGTCTACTACCGACCCGAGGTCTTTCAGACCCTCGATGACCTCATCACCGCCGGCAAGATCCGCCACTATGGCGTGAGCGTTGAAAGGGTCGAGGAGGCCCTCAAGGCGATCGAGTACCCCAACGTGCAGTCGGTGCAGATCATCTTCAATGCCTTCCGCCTCAGGCCGGCGGAATTGTTCTTCGAGATCGCCATGAAGAGGCAGGTGGCCGTCATCGCGCGGGTGCCGCTAGCCAGCGGCCTACTCAGCGGCCGATTCACACCGACAACCGAGTTTCCGGCCGACGACCACCGCGCGTTCAACCGCGACGGGGCCGGCTTCGACCGGGGCGAGACGTTCTCAGGCGTCGACTACGACACGGGACTGGCCACCGTGGAACGCCTGCGGCCACTCGTGCCGACCGGAACCACGCTCGCGCAGTTTGCGCTCCAGTGGATCCTGTCGTTTCCGGCAGTCACGTGCGTCATTCCCGGTGCCCGTCGGCCAAGCCAGGTGGTGGACAACGCCCACGCGGCGGACCTGCCACCACTGCCGCCGGCAACGCTGGCCGCCGTCCAGGAAATCTACGACGACGCCATCCGGCCGCTCGTGCACCAGCGCTGGTGAAAAGAAGCCACCCGCATGTCCGACTCGTCGCCAGGCCCGGCGTGAAGACGGACAAGAAGCCGCCGGCGGAAGCCGGGGGACTCCGGTTACGAACACCGTCCCGCATGCCATGCAGATCCGGGAAAGCCCAACGACCCGGTGTCCCCGGACTTCCGTCCGGGGCTTTGTGAAAGTATTCGTACGCACGAGGACCAAAGGGCGGGGGCGGCCAGGATGGCCGAGCCCGGCGTTACGCAAGAATGCCCTTCACCACGTGGCCGTGCACGTCGGTGAGCCGGAACTGTCGGCCCTGGTAGCGGAAGGTGAGCTTCGTATGGTCGATGCCCGCCATGTGCATGATCGTGGCCTGCATGTCGTGAATGTGCACGGGATCAGCCGTGATGTTCCATGCATAGTCGTCGGTCGATCCATAGACATGGCCCGGCTTCACGCCGCCGCCGGCCAGCCACCACGAATAGGCTTTTCCAAAATGGTCGCGGCCCTTGGGGTTGGCCGGATCCCCCTGGCCAAAGGGCGTGCGGCCGAACTCGCCACCCCAGGCGACCAGCGTGTCGGCGAGTAGGCCGCGCTCTTTGAGATCATGCACAAGCGCCGCCGACGGGCCCTCGGTGTCACGACACTGGGTTTCAAGCTGTGTGAAAAGGTTGCCGTGCTGATCCCAGCCGGCATGCATCAATTGCACGAACCGCGTGCCCCGCTCCAGGAGCCGCCGGGCGATCAGACAGTTGTAGGCGAAGCTGCCCTTCACGTGGACGTCGGGGCCGTAGCGATCGAGCACATGCTTGGGTTCGGTGGACAGGTCCACCAGATCGGGCACGCTCGCCTGCATGCGGAAGGCCATTTCGTACTGCGCGATCCGCGTGTCGATTTCCGGATCGCCGTAGTCGGCCAGGTGGGCGGCGTTCATGGCGGCAATGTCATCGAGCAGCGCCCGTCGTGACTCCCGGCTCACGCCGCCGGGATTCGCCAGATAGGGCACGGGATCCCCCGTGTTGCGAAACCGCACGCCCTGAAAGCGGCTCGGCAGAAACCCGCTGCCCCAATAGTGGTCGAAGAACAGCTGCCCGCAGGTCTTCTCCTTGTCGGACGAGGTCATCACCACGAAGGCGGGCAGTTCGTCGGTGTCGCAGCCGAGACCGTAATTGAGCCACGCGCCCATGCTCGGCCGACCCGGCACCTGCGACCCGGTCATGAAAAAGGTCACTCCCGGCGCATGGTTGACCGCTTCCGTATGCATGCTCCGTACCAGGCAGATCTCGTCGGCGATGCCGCCGATGCCCGGGAGCATCTCGCTCATCTCGATGCCGGCGTTGCCGTATTTCTTGAAGCCCTTGATCGGGGCAACGACCGGCCACTTGGCATAGTCGGCCGACATCGTGGAGAGCCGGGTCCCTCCGCGGACGCTCGCGGGAATATCCTCACCGGCACGGCTGATCAGCGTGGGCTTGGGATCGAAGAGGTCGACGTGCGATGGCCCGCCCCCCTGCCAGAGCATGACGACCCGTTTCGCCGTGGGCGGATGGTGGGGCAGGCCCAGAAGTCCGGGCGTGCCGCGGGCAGCAGGCGTGAAGACTTTGGCGGTCGCATCTCGTTGGAGCAGCGTGGCCAGCGCCACCGCACCGATGCCGGTGCCTGCGGAACCGAAGAGCTGCCGCCGGGTGACCCGCTGAATGGTTTCAAGGTGCAGGTTGGTCATGGGTGGCTATTCCCGCGTCAGTGCCTCGTCGAGATTGAATATGCCCAGGCAGACACTGCTGAGGGCTGCGTGCTCCGCGAGATCGAGCGATTCGTTCCGTGTGCTTTCCCCCACGCTCACGAGTTGCTTGGCTGCTTCCGCATCGGCGCGGTAGAGCGAAAGCTGCCGGTCGACCATCCGGCGGAGTGTCGTCATATCGTAGTCGGTCGGCGTGCGGCCGAGCACGCGGCGGAAGACGAACGCGAGCCGCCCGTCGGTATCGGTCGCCGCAACCATCGACTTCTCCGCCAGCACGCGGGCTGCCTCGACCCAGGTTGGGTCGTTGAGCGTGGTGAGGGCATGCAGCGGCGTGCAGGTGCGGCCGGTCCGCACGCTGCAGGTCTGCCGGTTGGCCACGTCGAACATGTTGGCCGGGTTCACCGTCCGCCGCCAGAACGTATAGAGGCTGCGGCGATAGAGATCGCTGCCGTGCGACGCAGGGTAGGTGAAGTCCCGCTCCTTC
>CANETO010000331.1 GCA_947440895.1 Planctomycetaceae bacterium
CCGCCACCGATATTTGGGGCGCCGCCCTGCTGTCCTCCGCCACCGCCCTGCATGCCGCCGCCACCACCCATACCACCGCCGGCACCGCCACCACCACCTCCGGTCCCGCCTGCACCACCGCCAGAAAAGTTGAACTGGGTCACCTGGCCCACGCCGGAGAAGAGGGGCGCGGTCTGAATGCGAACATACCGGCGATCAGCCGAGACCACCGCCATCGCCGACATATTCGTGCCTTCCGGCAGCGTCGAGATCACCGGCTGATACCCAACGGCGCCGCCGCGCGAGAACGGCATTCCAGGAGCGGTGGTCGTTCGCGGCGTGCCCCGACTCTGTGACATCGAGTCAGAGGCGTTGGGGTCGACAATGCCGGCGAGTTGCTGGGCCAAAATGGTACGGCCGAGTTGCTGCTGGGCAATGACGTCCTGCGCCACCTGGGCATCGAGCAGCGGTTCCGTTCGCCGTCCCTCCGGCACTTCGATGCTCACATAGGCATCGTCGGCCCGGACTGTCAGTTGTCGCTTCAGCCGCTGCTCACGGTCGGTGCCGCGGTGGAGAACCACCGTCGCGGTCACCGTATCTGCCGCCACCTTGCCCCAGGCTCGTCGCACGAGGATGCGGTAGGTGCCGGGAAACGCCTCGGTAGCCACGTAGCGTTCACGGTGTGTGGCATTCGTCGGATCGGCTGCAGCGTCGGTGTCGGCCAGCAGCGTGCCGCCCGAACTGGAACGCGGCGACGAGAGCGAGCAGACAGTGCCCGGCGGCTCCTCCACGATCAGATCGATGTCGGCATCGCCGTTCCATGCCAGTTCCAGTTCGATGTCGCGGACGAGTGCCCGGTCGACTCGGGCCCGAAAGTCCGCCGCGTCGTCCTGCCGGCCTGCTTGTTCCAGCGACTCAATGGTTGTTTTTGCCAGACGGGCAGCCCGCGTGAAAATCTCCCGCTGATCGGCGGGCCATTCGTGCGCCAAGACGCCAGGGCAGGCCCATTGCAGCGTGGCAAGGTCTTCCGACCGTGCTGCGAGCGTCATCGCGAGGGCATAGGCCTCCCGATTCGCTGGGTCGAGGCTTGCGACCTGCTTGCAGAGCCGAATCGCCCGGTTGGTTGAGCCGAAGCGGGCGAGGTAATTGGCCAGGGCGAGCAGGTCGCTGGGCGAGGAGGCAAATTCCGCCGTCGACAGGAGGGCTCGTTCGACATCTTCCCGCGGCCGGCCGGCAGCCTCCATCGCCACGGCCAGGGCCTCGTACATCCACGGTTCGGCCCATCCACAGGCAATGGCCGCCGAGAGCAGATCAGCTGCCCGGTCGAACCGTCCCTGTCGACCGAGTGCGGCGGCCGTGGCGCGGAGCCTCGCCATCCGAATCGCCATATCACGCGAGTCGATGTTGGAAGCTTCCGCGGCTGTGCCGCCGTCGCTCCCGGCCGGCTTCGCCGTCAGATAGTTGGTGACGGCCGTCCGCATGTCGGTCGAATCGACGATCGCCGCGGGCAGACCAATGTCGTCCAGTGGTTGCTGGGCCGGCGTGGCGGTGGTCTTCGCGGGTTCTGTTTGGACCGCAGTCTCCCCTTGCGGCTGGCTGCGGGGGGCAGCCGGAGTTGTGGTGTCCCGTTGCTTCTGGGGCAGGGTCGCCGACTCGGGCTTCTCACGCCGGGCAATCCGATCGCGGGAATCCGAAATCTGGAACATGCCGCCACCACCACCACCGCCCATGCCGCCGCCGCCGATGCCGCCACCCTGTCCACTGTTGATGCCACCTGCACCGCCCATGCCGCCGCCGGTCTGGAACGGATTCACGCCGCCACTGCTGAGCGGCATGACCAGGTCGCCGACCGGATAGACTTTGATGACCAGGTTTTCCGCCGCCTTGTCCTTGGTCGTGATCAGCATGACCTCGTCCTTGATAAGGTAGGTCAGGTCGATATCGCCGAGGATCAGCCGCAGGGCCGACCGCAGCGAGATGCCCGAGACATTCTGCGTGACCACGGTCGTGTCGAGATCCAAACCAGCGTCCTCGAATGCCCGCTTGTCGGCCAGGATCGGGATGTCGTACTTGTCCTTGAGCTGATTGATAACGTCCCGCAGGGGCGTCTCCTGGAAATCGAGCTCATCGACCGTCTGATCGAGCGCGTCGTAGAGTCGTTTCTCGGTGCTGCCGGGATTGGCGAGGTCGACCGACTTGTACTTCTCTCGATTCTTCGTGATCTCGCGCCAGCGATCGGCGCTCGGATAGTAGACGGGTGGCTCGTCGACAAATGGGATCGCCGCTATATCGACCAGATGCAGGGCATCCATGAAATTCCGCTGCATGGCGCGTCGGTATCGCACGTTCTGCGTGTCGTAGTGGAGAATCCTCGCCACGATCGGCGCCGTACGGGCCACTTCTCGGGCGGTCATCGGCATCGCGTAGTTGCCGTAGATGTTGGAGGCCTGCACACCCATTTCCACGGCGATCGCCTCGGCCTCCACAAATTCATCCCGCTCCCGCTCGTGGCCGAGCTGAGTGGGCGGCCGCTGATAGCGTTCCTCAATCCCCTTCGTCAGGAGTGCGTCGTACCGGTCGACGAGCTGCTTGAAACGGTCCTCTTTGGCCCGCAATTCACCGTCGAGCCGCTGCCGCTCACGGCCGATGGAGGCTCTCCGCTCGGCAGCCATGTCGCACTCGATCTTTTCCCGGGAACGGACGACCGATTCGCGGATGCTCATCTCAATCTGTCGCAACAGGCGGTCCCGCATCGCCGCATCGAGGTCGTCAGAACTGTTCACGGACTGTTGAAGCTCCTTCAGATCAGCCCGTGACTGGTCCGGGTTTGTCATCATCAGGTGGCGGGCGTTGCGGAGCCGTACGGCGGTCTCCTGCTCGAGTTGCTGGGCGCGGACCTTCCGCAGCGCCGTGACCTCGGCCAGTTCGTTGGAATCGGCATCGGCCTCTGATTGAAGCCGCGTGTCCTCCGGAAGTTGTTCGAATGAAGGCTCTGGCAGTTGCTGGGCAACCGAGTGCATGACGGCAGCCGCGGCGTTGTCGGGGTCGCGGCGCAGGGAGGCCTGGGCCAGCCGCAGGGCGGCGTCGTGAGCCCCGGCTGCTTCCGCCTGTCTCGACAGGGCGGCGAGAGTGGCGGCTTCACCGAGGATGGCGCGGCGGGCCAGATCGAGTCCCTCCCGGCCGAGAAGAGGGAGAAAGACCCCGGAGCTTTCCCGGGCGTTGCGGGCGAGTTCCTCGAGGTAGGCATGTTCGTCCTGGGGCTGCACGGAAGGCAGATCGAGCGATACGGGCGGCTCGGTGAGCGCGGCAGTCCCGTTGTCGAGCAGCATCTCGATCGCTGCCGAGTCGAGCGGTCCCTCGACCAGCACGACGGAGTCTCGATCTCCAC
>CANETO010000332.1 GCA_947440895.1 Planctomycetaceae bacterium
GCTTGGGTCGGTCGTGTTACGAACGTAGGGCGTGAACGCCTTCACCTCCGCGACGCAGAATGTCTTGCTCAGGCCATCGCTGAATGCGCCGGGTTTCAAATTGGAGTTGGGGTGGAAGGAACCGTCGCCGCCCTGCCCGGTGACAGGGTCGTAGATGAACCAGGTGCCGAAGTTGAAGCCGTAGGTGTGTGGGAACACATAGGGCACTTCCGTGCCACTGCGTGCCTTGGTCCGCATCACCGGATTGCGATCGCTCGGGCAGAAGGAGGAGCCGATGCGGGCGTCCTTGACCGTCCCCCAGTTCTTGGTGAGATCGACCGGGTTGAATCCGTCGTCCCAGGCCTGCTCCAGGTTGACCTTCACGGCCACCGTGCCCTCTTCAAGATAGGGAAGGATACGGCCGTGGATCGACCAGGATCCGTTGTTGCTCGTGAAGGTGGTGCCCGGCGTGAGGAGCATGCTCGGCGGGAAGGAACCTCTGGCCGACTGGTAGACATGCACCGCCATCGCCAGTTGGCGGACGTTATTGCCGCATGCCATCCGTCGCGCCGCCTCGCGGCCGCTCTGCACGGCCGGCAGGAGCAGGCCGACGAGCGTGCCGATGATGGCGATCACCACCAAGAGCTCGACGAGGGTGAAGCCGGGACGGGATGGAATGGCATGGCGAGGCATGTGTCGGCTGCGGTGCAGAGGTCTCATGCCGATACGAATATGCAAAAGCCGTGCCACGCCCTGCCAGGGCCAATGCCAGCACCAGTGCCGACCAGTTCCACGGCCGCGGCGTCATGGCTGGCGATTCTTTCCCCGCGCGCGGGGAATCGTTCACCGGCTGAGCTTGGAGCGGAGCGTGGCCCGGTCGAGGCCGAGTAGTTTGGCGGCAGCGGTGCGGTTACCGTTGGCGGCGTCGACGACCTTCTGCACGAGCGTGGTTTCGACGAGATTCATCAGGGGCTCGTGCAGCGGGCCGGCGGTCGCGTCGCCGCCGGTGAGGGCGGCATCGACCCAGGCCCGTACGGCGATTACGACCTGCGCATCGGCGGCCGTGTCGCCGGCCGACTGGCTGGCGGCGGTGGCCTGTTGGGCAGGCAGGTGCTCCGGCCGTAGCGTGCCGCCGCGGGCGACCACCGCGGCGTATTCGATGGCGTGCTTGAGTTCACGGACATTGCCCTGCCACGGCCGCCCGCGGATGGCGGCCAGAAACTCTTCCGACATGGTCGGCGTCGGCCGTCCGGCGGTATGCCGGGCGAGTACATGCGCCGCCAGTGCGTCGATATCGACTCCGCGGACTGCCAGTGACGGCATGTGGATCGGGAACACATGGAGCCGATGGTAGAGGTCCTCGCGGAACGTCCCCGCAGCGATCGCCGCCACGAGATCGCGGTTCGTGGCCGCGATCACGCGGACATCGAGTTGCCGCGGCGTGGTCGCACCCACCGGCGTCACCTCCCGATTCTCCAGGGCGCGCAGCAGTTTCACCTGCAGGTCGAGGGACGCCTCACCGATCTCATCGAGGAACAGCGTGCCCCCGTCGGCGATGGCGAACAGGCCGGGACGATCGGACGTGGCGCCGGTGAATGCGCCACGGACGTGTCCGAAGAGTTCACTCTCAATGACGCTCGGCGCCAGGGCGCCGATGCTGGTGGCCACAAACGGCCGGTGACGCCGCGAGCCGTGAGCGTGGATGGCGCGGGCGGCCAGATCCTTTCCGGTCCCGGTCTCGCCGGTGATGAGTACGGGAAGATCGGTCGGCGCGACCAGCGAGATCTGTTTGAACACCTCCTGCATGGGTGGCGATGAACCGACCAGCAACACGTCGTCGGTGACCGTCGCTGCCGGCGGGTTCGCGCCGTCCGCCGCCCGCTGGTCCCGATCGGCCAGTGCCCGCGCGATGATCCGCGATACGCTCTCCAGATCGAACGGTTTCACGAGATAGTCGAAGGCGCCGCCATTCACGGCGCGGACGGCGGTGTCGAGATCGCCGAAGGCCGTCATCACCACGACAGGCGCCCCCGGCACGATGCTGCGAAACTCAGGCAGCGCGGAGATGCCGTCGCGTCCTGGGAGTCGGACGTCGAGCAGCATGGCCTCAGGCACGAAGCGGGCACAGGACTCAAGCCCAGCCTCGACGCTTGCCGCCACTTCAACCGCGTGCCCCTCGTCGGAGAGGATCTCGCGCAGACTCCAGCCGATAGCGGGCTCGTCGTCGATGATGAGGATGCGGCTCATGATTCGGCTCGTCAGGGTTCAAGCCGGTGCGGGTGGGTGTGGTGAGCGCCGCCGCTGGAGGCGTCGGCATCCGGCGCTGCTGCTCGCTTCAGTGTCTCTGCCGGCAGCGAAATCGCAAATCGCGTGCGGCCACCGGCATGCTCCCAGGCGAGTGTGCCCCCGTGCTCCTCGGCCACCGCCCGGGCGACCGCAAGCCCCAGGCCAATCCCCTCCGGCTTCGAGGTGACGAAGGGCTCGTGCATCGAGTCCCGAACCGCGTCGGGAGGGCCTTCGCCAGAATCGTCGACGGCCAGAACGATCTGCGTGCCGGACTGGACGGCGGACAGCCAGACCGTGCCGCCCCGGCCGGCAGCATCGATGCCGTTGAGGGCGAGATTCATAACCGCCCCCCGCAGGCTCTCGCGGCGGCCGATGATTGACAGGTCGGTGGGCAGCTCGCAGGCCATCCGCACGCCGGCATGATCGCACCGCGGTGCCGTCAGGTCGCGGACCTCCTCCAGCAGCCGGTCGACGGGAAACGCTATCGTCGCCGGCTGGTCCCGGGCCGGCGGCTTCGCCAAGGCAAGCAGTCCACGCACCTCTTCCTCGAGGATGTCGAGTTGCCGGGCCGCCACGGCGAGACTCTCATCCGGCGGCGACCCACTTCCGGCCCCTGCGGGACAACGGCGGCGGTGGAGGTCGATCGCCAGTCGGGCGCCCGTGATCGCATTGCGGAGCTCGTGCGCAAATCCCGCCGCCAGCTGGCCGAGCAGTCGCTGGCGTTCACCGGCGACGAGCGAACTCCGCAGCGCGCCCAGCTGCACGCTCATGTGGTTGACGCCGTCCACGAGCCGGCTGATCTCATCGTCGGTCGGGGCATCGTGAGCGGAGGCGAGGGTCTGACCAAACTCTCCTTCGGCGATCCGCGCCACATGCCGTTCGACGGCGGTGATCCGCGCGGCGAGCCGGCGCGTGGTCCTCAGACCCAGCGGCACGAGCACCGCGAGCGTTCCGGCTGCCACCGCCAGCACCGGCCAGACCGACTCCAGCGTGGTGGCGAGAAACGAACGCGCTGGCGTCAGCACGAGCACGGTCTCCGGCCGCACACCTTCACTCTGGACCGCACCGACCCGGTAGCGACGGCCTCCGAA
>CANETO010000333.1 GCA_947440895.1 Planctomycetaceae bacterium
CTCCGGATTTGCCGGCACGGGCACAACCTACACCGCGCGGTTCATCCCCACGGCCAATTTTACCGGCATCGGTACGGTGACGGTGAACGCGGGCCGGTTCAAGGATACTGGCGGGAACGGCAACGTGGCGGGAACGCTCACCCCGTCGATCGCCATCGACACGAAGCCGCCCACGGTGGCCATCGCCAGCAACCGAAGCATCGTGAAAAGTGGCGAGACGGCCACGCTGACATTCACGCTCAGTGAGCCGGCGAGCGACTTCGTCGCGGGAGACGTGACCGTAGCCGGGGGCACGCTCTCCGACTTCACCGGCTCAGGCACGCTCTACACGGCGACATTCACACCCAGCGTCGGATTCACCGGTTCGGGCGCCGTGAGCGTGACGGCCTGGAAGTTCACCGATGCCGCCGGGAATGGCAACGCCCATGGCGTGCTCTCCCCGTCGATGCTCGTCGACACGAAGGCCCCCACGCTCACCATCAGCAGCAGTCTGCAGACGTTGAAGGCCGGCACAACGGCCGTGATCACGTTCAAGCTCAGCGAGGCGTCGACCACTTTCACGGCCGACGACGTGGCGGTGACGGGGGGTACGCTCTCCAACTTCGCTGGTTCGGGCACGACCTATACCGCCAAGTTCACGCCCACGCCCGGGTTCACTGGGGCCGGCACGGCCACCGTGGCGGCAGGAAAGTTCACCGATGCCGCCGGGAATGAGAACCTGGTGGCTGCGCTGCCGAGCCGCTTCACGATCGTCGCCTAGACCTTTTCGGATGGCGGTCTCCGCGTCAGCGGTCGGAGGCCCGCCAATCGCTGACAGAGGACAGGGGAGCATCCGATAGTTGACGCTTGCCCGTCACGAGTTGGCCGCGGTTCGGGGCTGCCCGTGCCCCGTCGCCGGACGTTCGCTCCGGCCATCCTGGCCTGCGCTCACTCGATGCTGACTGCGCTCCGGCATCCTGCCTCCGCTTGTCAGCAACGCCGGCTCTCGGGGCCCGGCCAGCCCCTCACGGATGCTCCATTCAAAACACGGCAGGATGCCGGTGTTTCGCGTGTCGTCAGTACGATCGCGCCAGCACGCTGCGACCGCTCACTGGCCGGCCGGTCACGATGCAGGTTCCGGGGTCGTCGTTCCCCTCGAGTGGAATGCAACGCACCGTCACCTTGAGCGGATCGAACATCGCCGTCACGGCTGGGTCGTCGGCCACGTGCACATGGGCAAAGCCCCCCTGCACCGGACTCCCCTTCTCCGCCGGCCGCTCAAAAAATTCGACCACTGCCGCCGTGCTATCCAGCCGCACCGAATGCTGTTCGCGAAAGGCCCGAGCACGCTCAAACATGCCGCTCTGGATCTCGTCGAGCAGTCCCGCCGCCTCTGCCACGAACTGTGCCAGCGGCATCGTCGTCCGCTCCCGCGGCCCGCGGTCGCGTCGCGACACGCTCACGGCACCGGCTGCCAGATCGCGGGGGCCGATCTCCACGCGGAGCGGCACCCCCTGCTTCACATGCTGCCAGACCTTATCGCCGCCCCGCATGTCGCGGGCGTCGATCTTGGTGCGGATCGGCTCGTCAGCGAACCGCGCGGCTGCCAGGTCCGCCTCCAGTTGCTTGCAGCAGGCGAGCACCGCCGTTCGCTCTTCGTCCGTCCGGTGAATGGGCAGAATCACCACCTGCGTCGGGGCAATGCGGGGCGGCAGTGCGAGCCCGTCGTCATCGGAGTGAGTCATGATGATGGCGCCGA
This sequence comes from Planctomycetaceae bacterium, assembly GCA_947440895.1. Lineage (GTDB taxonomy): Bacteria > Planctomycetota > Planctomycetia > Pirellulales > UBA1268 > CAMCQY01. Next base: position 1,739 of record CANETO010000333.1, read on the forward strand.
TGAGACGCGTTGACACGCCCCACGACGTGGTCCAGCAGAATTCCTCGACGCCGCTCGAGTTTGAAAACTTGATGCCCTGCGCCTGCGCGAAGTTCTGGCCCAGGAAGTGGGAGGTGCCGGCCTGCAACGCCTTGCCGTCCTGCATCATCGCCTCGATCGAAAAGGTGTCGACCGCGCCCGGAAACCGCTCCCCCGCGGGCTTGGGGCCCTTGAGCACCGGCATCGCCAGGTCGCGCTCGGCAAAGGTGGCGTAGACGTCGAGCATCCGGAGCGTCTCTTCGATCGCCTCCTCGCGGGTGGCGTGAGCGGTGTGTCCCTCCTGCCAGAGAAACTCCGCCGTCCGCAGGAAGAGTCGCGGCCGCATCTCCCACCGCACGACGTTGGCCCACTGATTAATGAGCACCGGCAGATCCCGCCACGACTGCACCCACTTCGCATACATCGCGCCGATGATCGTCTCGCTCGTCGGTCGCACCACGAGCGGCTCCTCGAGTTTGCCCGTCGGGATCAGCTTGCCGTCGGGCCCGAGTTCGAGCCGGTGGTGCGTGACAACGGCGCATTCTTTGGCAAAACCCTCGACATGCTTCGCCTCCTGTTCGAGATAGGAGAGCGGAATGAAGAGCGGGAAGTAGGCGTTTTGGTGGCCGGTGGCCTTGAACATGCGGTCGAGGATGCCCTGCATCCGTTCCCAGATGGCATAGCCGTGTGGCTTGATCACCATGCAGCCACGGACCGGCGACTGCTCGGCGAGGTCGGCCGCGCGAACGACCTGCTGGTACCACTCCGGGTAGTCCTGGCTGCGGGTGGGCGAGATGGCATGGTCGGGCATGACGGGCTCCAGGGTCTCGAGACGGAGTGGCAGTGAGCAGTGAGGCCGCGGATTGTAGCCTGTTGTGTCCCCGCCGGGCATTGCGTCGGCCGCCACGAGAGTTTTCGTGCGGTCTGATAGACTCGTGTTCAACCACCCACTCCCAGACACTGGTTCCCACGCATGTCGACTGCCCCTTTCTCCGGCCGCGATGCCACCCCGCAGGGCGAATCACCGCTGGCGAAGGGGCCTTCCCGCCGCGGCGGTTCCGGTCGGAAACGCATCACCGAACTGTCAGCGGGCGCCCAGACAGACCAGGTCTTCCTGGCCACGCGGAAGCAATTGCGGCCCAATCGCAACGGGCAGCTCTATCTGCAAGTGGAACTGGCCGACCGCAGTGGCTCGATCACCGGCCGGATGTGGAACGCCTCCGACGAAGACTTCGAGGCCTTCGACGAGGGGGACTATGTGCGGGTCGAGGGCACGGTGCAACTCTATACCGGCGCCCTGCAGATCATCTTCACGGCGATTGGCCGGGTTGACCCGCGGTCCGTCGACGAGGGGGAGTTCTGCGTGCTCTCGTCGGCCGATGTCGCGAGGCTGACCGCCGAGCTCACCCGACTGCTCGGCACCATCCGTCCCGGGCCTGTTCGCGAACTGGTCGATCAAGTGCTCGCGGATGACGAGCTGATGGCGGTCTTCAAACGCAGCCCCGCGGGCGTGAAGCAGCACCATGCGTATGCCGGCGGTCTCCTCGAGCATGTGGTCAATCTGCTCCACCTTGCCGACA
>CANETO010000334.1 GCA_947440895.1 Planctomycetaceae bacterium
GGTGCTCTTGAACCTGCTGGTAAATGCCCGCCAGGCAATGGTGGTAGGCGGGAGGCTGATCCTGAGGCTTTCGCATGACCAGTCCTCTGGTCTGGTCGATCTGATGGTCCGCGATACGGGCTGTGGCATGACACCCGATGTGATGCGGCGGATCTTCGAACCGCGGTTCTCGACGAAGTCGGGCCCCGACGAGACCGGCAAGGGGGGCACGGGCCTCGGCCTGTCGGCCTGCAAAGAGATCGTGGATGCCCACCGCGGGAGAATCCGCGTGGAGAGTGCGCCCGGCAAGGGCACCGCCATCACGATCCGCCTGCCAGTACAGCAGCCTGCGTCCTAGACGCTGTCGAGGGGCTGCCTACGCCCCGTCGCCGGACGTTCGCTCCGGGCTTTCCTCGCCCACCCGTGGCGGCAAGTTTTTAACTTGCCGTGTCCCCGTGTTCGGATTCCGTATGTTCAAAACTCGCGGCGACGACCGCTGCCATCGGCGCGTCTACAATCAGGGGGCGAACCCTTCACGAGGAAAACCGCCCGATGACGCAGCCACAGCATTCCCACGCCCCGCTTCCCCGCACGTTGGCAGAACTCCGCGCCAGCGGTTGGCAGAGCCGCTCCGTCAAGGACGAACTACGGGCCAACTTCACGCGACTCCTCCAGGATGGCGGTGAACTGTTTCCCGGCATCGTCGGCTATGACGATACTGTGATCCCCTCGATCAACATCGCTGTGCTTGCCGGCCACGACATGCTCTTTCTCGGTGAGAAGGGGCAGGCGAAGAGCCGACTGATGCGGCTGCTCGTACGGTTTCTCGACGAGCAGATCCCCTACCTCGACGATCCGTCGATCCCGCTCCACGATGATCCCGCGGCCCCGATCACGTCCGCTGGTCGCCGCCTCGTCGCCGACCGCGATCCGCGCGAGGTGCCAATCGCCTGGTGGCATCGCGACGACCGCTACGCGGAGCGGCTGGCCCCGGGGACGAAATTTGCCGACATCATCGGCGAAATCGACCCCGCCAAGCTGGCAGGGGGCACGAGCATGGCGAGCGAGGAGGCGCTCCACCTGGGCCTCATCCCGCGGATGCACCGCGGCATCTTCGCGATGAACGAACTGCCCGAACTCGACGAACTGGTGCAGGTGGGGATGTTCAACATCCTCGAAGAACGCGACGTACAGATCCGGGGGTATCCGGTGAAGTTCGACATCGATTGCCTGCTGCTCTTCTCGGCGAATCCGTCCACTTACAACCGGTCCGGAAAGGTGATCCCCCAGCTCAAGGATCGCATCGGCACGGTGATCCACACGCACTACCCCCGCGACCGCGACCTCGGCATCCGCGTGGCGGAGCAGGAGGCGGGCGTCGATGTCGGGGGCGAGTGGCCCGTCGTGGTCCCCTACTTTATGAAGGCGATTCTGGAGCAGGTCACGATTGCGGCCCGGAAAAGCAAGTTCATCGACCAGCAATCGGGGGTCAGCGCACGATTCTCGATAGCCAACCTCGAGACGGTGGTTGCCAGCGCCCGGCAGCGGGCCGTGCGGCTCGGTGAGCGGCCTGCAGTGCCGCGCATCAGCGACCTCGGCCACCTCTATGCGTCGAGCCTCGGCAAGCTGGAGCTCGACATGATGGGGAGCCACCAGATGACCGAGCGACAGGTGCTCGACAGCGTGATCGCCGAGGCGATCGGGACGGTGTTTGAGGAATACGTGGAGAAGCACGGCCTCGACGAGATCGCAAAGGTGTTTGGTCAGGGGGTGAAGATCGAGGTCGGCGACATGGTGCCGTCGGCGGCCTATGAACGGATCATCGGCGAAGTGCCGGCGGTCTGGGAGAAGGCCTTCGAAGTCAACGCCTCGGCCGATCCAGCCGTGCGGGCCAGTTGCATCGAGTTCGTCCTCGCCGGCCTCTACGCCACCGAGCGCATTTCACGGCTCCAGTCCCACGGCCGCACGATCTACGACACGGGAGGATTTCGGTAGAAGGCGTCCCTCAGCATTCGCACATCGTTTGCGTGTGTTAAACAGGTTGGAGTTCAGCTGCCCCCCGCGGATTCCGTGAGGGGCTGGCCGCGTCCCGAGAGCCGGCGTTGCTGACAAGCGGAGGCAGGATGCCGGAGCGCAGTCAGCATCGAGTGAGTGAAGGCAGGATGCCGTAACGAACGTCCGGCGACGGGGCATGGGCAGCCCCGAACCGTCGCCCATGTGTAGGTCGAGCCCTCAAGTCCCCGCCCGAAAGCACTTGTCTCATGCCCACCCGTGACACCCTCGGCGGAATCGTCCACAGCTACCAACGCTACGACCCCGCGCGGATTCCGCCGCCGCGGCCGCCGCAGGTCGATCTCGTCACGCCCGCCATGGAGCACATGCTTGAATTCGGCGACATGGATGAACTCACGGAGGAGCAGCTCGCCGAGGCGGTGATGCTCGACCCCGAGCAGATCAAGGGTCTCGGGCCGTCGCTCGCGCGGATGATCGAGGAACTCGAGGCCCGCAAGCGAAAGATCCTCGAACGCTACGAGGCCGACAGCGTGCGGAAGAAGGCGAGGAAGGCCTTCCATGCCGCCGCCCAGCAGGTGCAGCCGCCGGCCAAGCATCGCGACGCGTACCAGCGTGCCGTCCGCGAGGAACAGATTCGGCAACTCGAGCGGCTCTGGTATGCCCAGGACGACGACCAGAGTCGATTCGGCATGCAGTTGGTGGGACTGGTCGACCGGCTTGGCGAGGCGTATCAGGTCGACGAGCTCTCGGCGAAGTGGACCTTCACCGGCAGGGAAAAGCTCTCAGTGCCCGAGGCACTCGAGGTGAAGGAGGAACTGGAAACGATCGACGAACTGCTGCGGCAGCTCGAAGAAGCGAAGAAGAACGCCCGCGTCGGCCTGATCGACATGGAGGCGCTGGGCCAGTTTCTCGAACAGGGGCAACTCGACGAGCTCGACATGCTCCGCCGGCAGGTGCAGGAACTCGTGGAGCAGGCGGCGGCCCAGCAGGGGCTCGAACGGACGAAGCGGGGCTACGAGCTCACGCCGAAGGCCTTGCGAACCTTTCAGGGCAAGCTGCTCGAACAGATCTTTTCCGCACTCGCGCCGTCGCGGACCGGCCGGCATCAAGGGAAGATCGACGGCGACGGGGCCGTTGAACTGGTGCCGACGCGGCCCTACGAATTTGGCGACTCCGTGGCCCACATGGACATCCCTGGGTCGCTCGTCAACGCGATGCTCCGGCAGGCGGGCGAGGCTGGCGGCGCGGCGGCCGGTGGCACTCGTCCAACGGGTTCCAGCGGCGTGCTGAGGCTCACCTCCCGCGACATCGAGGTGCACCGCACCCGCAATTCGCCGA